>JAQGLP010000055.1 GCA_028292835.1 Variovorax sp. | reverse complement strand
TTCGTCGCGCCCTCGACCTGCGCCTCTTCCACGCCTTCCGACGCCTTCTGGCTGTCGATCTGCTGGTCCTTGCGCACGCCGTGCGAGATGAAATTGACCACGTCGAGGCGGGTCACGCCCTGCTGGTGCAGGTAGTAAACGGCGTGCGAGTCCTTCTCGCCGAAGATCGCGACGAGCACGTTGGCGCCCGTGACTTCCTTCTTGCCGTTCGAGGCCGACTGCACATGCATGATCGCACGCTGGATCACGCGCTGGAAGCCGAGCGTCGGTTGGGTGTCGACCTCGCCCGTGCCGTGCACGGTGGGGGTGTTGTCACCAATAAAATTGGTCAGGGTCTTGCGCAGGTCATCAACGTTGGCCGAGCAGGCGCGCAGCACCTCCGCGGCGCTGGGGTTGTCGAGCAGGGCCAGCAGCAAATGCTCGACCGTAATGAATTCGTGGCGTTGCTGCCGGGCCTCCACGAAGGCCATGTGCAGGCTGACTTCCAGTTCCTGGGCAATCATGTGATTTCCTTTTGCCTTGCTGTAAATGAATTCTCAGATGGGTTGGAGCCGGCGTTAATCAACAGGTTCACTCACACATTGCAATGGATGACCCGCCTGGTGCGCTGCCTCCATGACCTGGTTGACCTTGGTGGCCGCCATGTCGCGAGAATAAACCCCGCACACGCCCCGGCCGTCGAGATGGATGGCCAGCATGATCTGGGTGGCCGTCTCGCGGTCCTTGCTGAAGTACTCCTGGATCACCTCGACGACGAACTCCATCGGCGTGTAGTCGTCGTTGAGCATGACCACCTGGTACATCTTGGGTGGCGCCGTTTTCTGGGGACGGCGCTCGAGCACGACCGAGTCACCGTCGTCGCGGCGCGGCTGCGGCCGGGGTTGCCGGGGCGTTGTGGGGGGCACGGAAGGGGGTTGGGTCGCCATGGAATTCATTTTATCGAGCCTGGGCGACCGCATTTTCACAAGGGAAAATTTGCGATGAATTTATGAAATTCAATAGTGGCCCTACGGTTTCCATGCCCGCTCCGGGAATGGCCCGCCCTGCCCTCGACGCAACGGCCTTCCGACAGCCTGCCTCCACCCCGGAAGGATCAGCCAAGACGGTGCAGCTTGAAGCGCTGGAGCTTTCCGGTTCCGGTGCGCGGCAGTTCGTCCAGGAACTCGACCATCCGGGGGTACTTGTAGGGCGCGGCGTTGGCCTTGACGAAATCCTGCAATTCCTTGACCAGCGCCGCGCCGGGCGCATGGCCCGCACGCACAACGACAAAGGCCTTGACGATCTGGCCGCGCTCCGGGTCGGGCACGCCGATGACGCCGCATTCCGCCACCTTGGGATGCTGCAGCAGGATCTCCTCCACCTCCGGGGACGCGATGTTGTAGCCGGCCGAAACAATCATGTCATCGGTGCGCGCCTGAAAGAAGAAGTAGCCGTCGGCGTCCATCAGGTAGGCGTCGCCCGTGAGGTTCCAGCCGTTCCTGACGTAACTGCGCTGGCGCTCGTCCGCCAGGTAGCGGCAGCCCGTCGGCCCCTTCACCGCGAGATGGCCGACCGTGCCCGGCGGCACCGGCAGACCCGCATCGTCGAGCACGCAGGCGCGGTAGCCCGGCACCGGCATGCCCGTCGCGCCGGGCCGGCTGTGCGCCTCGTCGGCGGAAATGAAGATGTGCAGCATCTCGGTGGAGCCGATGCCGTCGATCAGCTCGATGCCGGTGGCCTGCCTCCACAGCGCGCGCGTGGCCGCGGGCAGCACTTCGCCGGCCGACACGCACTGGAGCAGCGCGGTGGCCCGCAACGCCTCGCCCTGCGCCGCCATGGCGCGGTAGGACGTCGGCGCCGTGAACAGCGTGGTCGCCCCATACCTTGCGATGCCCTCGACCAGTTGCGCCGGCGACCCACGCTCCAGCAATGCCGTCGAGGCGCCCACGCTCATCGGGAACAACACCAGCCCGCCGAGGCCGAACGTGAAGGCCAGGGGCGGGCTGCCGATGAAGACGTCGTCCTCGCGCGGGC
Organism: Variovorax sp.; assembly: GCA_028292835.1. Taxonomy (GTDB): domain Bacteria; phylum Pseudomonadota; class Gammaproteobacteria; order Burkholderiales; family Burkholderiaceae_C; genus Variovorax. The sequence continues at coordinate 3,763 of JAQGLP010000055.1, read as the reverse complement.
GCAGCACATGCGGCGGCCAGCAGGCGCAGACCGCCATCACGTCGCGGTGAAAATGCAGGGTGCCCTTGGGTACGCCGGTGCTGCCCGAGGTGAAGGCCAGGAGGCAGGTGTCGTCCGCGGCCGTGTCGGCATTGACGAATTCCGGGGACTGGCGGGCCATCGCGGCTTCGAGCCCCTGCGCCGACGCATCGCCGAAGAAGCGCGTCTCGCGCAGCACCGGGCATTGCGCGGCGGCGGTGCGCAGCTCCTCCGCCAGGCGCAGGTCGCACAAGGCGAAAGCCACCTCGCCCTTGTCGATGACCGGCTTGAGCTCCTTGGCGCGCAGCAGCGGCATGGTCGCCACGGCGATGCCGCCCGCCTTCATGACGGCGAACCAGCAGGCCACCATCAGCGGATTGTTGGGCGCGCGCAGCAGCACGCGGTTGCCGGGCACCAGGCCCATCTCGCGCACCAGCACGTTGGCGATGCGGTTGGCTTTCTCCAGCAGCTCGGCATAGGTCCAGCGTACCCCCTCGGCCAGCAGGCACAGCCGGGCGCCACGGCCCTCGGCCACATGGCGGTCGAGCAGTTCGGTCGAGCAGTTGAGCTGCTGTGGAAACTTCAGCGCAGGCAGCTCGAACAGGTACTCGGGCTGCTGCCCGGGCGGCGGCAGGTGCCGCGCGGCGAAGGTGTCGATATGGGCGCTGGGCATGGTGGGAACCTGGCTCGTGCGGGAGAAATTCCAGCAAAACTATTTCGGTTCTAAAGCAATTAGAACAAAAACCGCTCCCGTTGACGCCGGGATTTCCCTCGGTTTTCCATCCGGCGCGACTGCTTGCGCCGGAATCCATGGCCGTGCCGGTCGCGTCTTCACACCGCAAAAAAACCCCGCGGCCTTTCGAGGCGGCGGGGTTTGAAGCTTCAAGCCGGCACTGCCGGCTGGCCCTTGTTTATTTACATGTTGTCGATCATGACCTGGCCAAAGCCCGAGCAGCTCACCTGCGTGGCTCCGTCCATCAGGCGGGCGAAGTCGTAGGTCACCTTCTTGCTGGCGATCGACTTCTTCATCGAGCTGATGATCAGGTCGGCGGCCTCGGTCCAGCCCATGTGGCGCAGCATCATCTCGGCCGAGAGGATTTCGGAGCCCGGGTTCACGTAGTCCTTGCCGGCGTACTTGGGCGCCGTGCCGTGCGTGGCCTCGAACATGGCGATGGTGTCGCTCATGTTGGCGCCGGGCGCGATGCCGATGCCGCCGACCTGCGCCGCCAGCGCGTCCGACACGTAGTCGCCGTTCAGGTTCAGCGTGGCAATGACGCTGTACTCGGCCGGGCGCAACAGGATCTGCTGCAGGAAGGCATCGGCGATGGAGTCCTTGACCGTGATTTCCTTGCCGGTCTTGGGGTTCTTGAACTTCATCCACGGGCCGCCGTCGATCAGCTCGGCGCCGAACTCCCTTTGCGCCAGGGCATAGGCCCAGTCACGGAAGCCGCCTTCGGTGAACTTCATGATGTTGCCCTTGTGCACAATGGTCACGCGGGGCTTGTCGTTGTCGATGGCGTACTGGATCGCCTTGCGCACCAGGCGCTCGGTGCCTTCGCGGGATACGGGCTTGATGCCGATGCCCGAGGTGTCGGGAAAGCGGATCTTCTTGACGCCAAACTCCTCCTGCAGGATCTTGATGAGCCTCTTGGCCTTCTCGCTCTCGGCCTCGAACTCGATGCCGGCGTAGATGTCCTCCGAGTTCTCGCGGAAGATCACCATGTGGGTCTTTTGCGGCTCCTTCACCGGGCTGGGCACGCCGTCGAAGTACTGGATGGGCCGCAGGCAGACGTAGAGGTCGAGCTCCTGGCGCAGCGCCACGTTGAGCGAGCGGATGCCGCCGCCCACGGGCGTGGTCAGCGGCCCCTTGATGGACACCACGTAGTCGCGCACGGCGTGCAGCGTTTCCTCGGGCAGCCACACGTCCGGGCCGTAGACCTTGGTCGATTTCTCGCCGGCGAACACCTCCATCCAGTGAATCTTCTTCTTGCCACCGTAGGCCTTGGCCACGGCCGCGTCCACCACCTTGATCATGACCGGCGTGATGTCCATCCCGGTGCCGTCGCCCTCGATGAAGGGAATGATCGGCTGGTCCGGCACATTCAGGGAAGTGTCGGCGTTGACCGTGATCTTCTGGCCTTCGGCCGGGACTTTGATGTGCTGGTAGCTGGACATAAGGGCAGTGGCTCCGAAATAGGAAAAAAGCCGCAGAACGATCCGGTTCAATCGACTTGTAAAGAGCTTGGAATTCTATTCGCAACGAGGCTGACGCAAGCTGTCAACGAGCCCCGCCATGGATTCGTTGAAAGATGACCTTCTGCATACGGAAGGCCTCTTCATCCCTACAAAAGGAATTCCATGAGCAAAATTCTTGCAGCCATGATCGCCGGCCTGTTTGCAGTGGGTGCCTACGCCCAGACTCCCTCGGAGGAGATCAAGGTTCAGACGGAGTCCAAGCCCCAGCAGCGCGCCGAGACCCGCAAAGACGCCAAGGCGGCCGGCCATGTTGCCCAGGCAGCCGGCGATACCGGTCGCTCCACCGAAGCCTCCGGCGCCGTGACCGACAAGGCCAACGTGGCTGGCGAGGCGCGCCGCTCGACCCGGGATCAGCGCAGGCCGAACCGCCGCAAGAGCACGCAAGGCGGAACGCCCCAGTAATCGCGCGGCTTCGCCGCACAGCCCGGAAAACGCCTCGCGAGGCGTTTTTTATTGCAGGGCTTGGTCAACCGGCCAACGCCGCCGCCGTTGAGAGAAGACCTTTCATCGGAAGGTTTCAGCATTTACCCGTACAGAGGATTTCTCATGAACAAGCTTATCGCCGCACTCGTTGCCAGTTTCTTCGCCGTTGGCGCTTTCGCCCAAACCACCACGACCACCACGCCGGAGAGCGCGCCCGCACCGGTCGCCGCGACACGCCACCACGTCAAGAAGATGTCGCACAAGGTCAAGCACAGCGTGCGACACGCCAAGCACAGGGCGCACCGCGCCGCCAAGTCGATGTAAGCTTTGGCGCTGCCCGAACAATGCCCGCCGTCCGAGCGGGCATTTTTCTTTGAGTCTTCGCCTTCGAGGTCGCCCATGTCCCTGCGTTCGATGTCGTTCCTCGCGTTGCTTGCCTCGGCCCTGCTGCTGCCCGTTGCGGCGCCGCTGGCACAGGAACAACCCCAGATGAACCTCCAGCGCGTGCGCCTCAACGCCGGCATGTACCAGATCGACGCCCAGCTGGCGACGGCGCCCGCCGAGCACCAGACCGGGCTGATGTACCGCGAGGCCATGCCGCAGCAGGAGGGCATGCTTTTCGTATTCGCGCAGCCCTCGGTCCAGTGCTTCTGGATGAAGAACACGCTGATTCCGCTGACGGCCGCCTTCGTCGCGGACGACGGTCGCATCGTGAACCTGGCGGACATGAAACCGCGCACCCTCGAGTCGCATTGCTCCGACGAGCCGGTGCGTTTCGTGCTCGAAATGAACCAGGGCTGGTTCGCCAGGAAGAACATCAAGAAGGGCTACAAGCTCGGCGGGGCACCTTTCCAGACGCCACGCTGACGCCTGGCAAGCCATCGCGTGCCCATGAAAGAAGCCGGCCCCTGAGGCCGGCTTCTTGCTTTTCAACGCTGGCGGATCAGGCGAAGTTCTGGGCCGCGAAGTCCCAGTTGGCCAGCTTGGCGAGGAAGGTCTCGACGAACTTGGGGCGCAGGTTGCGGTAGTCGATGTAGTAGGCGTGTTCCCAGACGTCCACGGTCAG
>JAQGLP010000045.1 GCA_028292835.1 Variovorax sp. | reverse complement strand
TCGCACAGCCCGCCAGGGCCAGGGCGACCGCGAACACCGCAGCCGCCCTGGCGCCAGGCGCCAGGCGGCGAGGTTCGGCCGGCGCGGCGCGGTGTGAAGCCATGCGGGTGTCGTCGCGCCTTGCCCGGTCCGTCAGCCGAACACGGCCTTCCACAAGGCCAGCATGGCGGCGCGCTCGGTGGCGAGCGCGCCCACCGGCACCTGCGTGGGCTCCTCGTTGAGGCGGGCGCGGTGCTGCACGCGCCGCAGCTCGCGGTATGCGATGGCGGCGCCACGGCCCACGCCGGCGGGCAGCAGGCCCGCTTCCTCGGCGCGCAACAGCAGGGCGATGTTGCCCGCGTTCCCGATCAGCGACGGATGCCGCGCCGCCGCCGACAGCACCAGGAACTGCACCGCGAACTCGGCGTCGACCATGCCGCCGGGGCTGTGCTTGACGTCGAAGCCATCGGTCTTGACCGGGTGCGCCGAGCGCACCTTCTCGCGCATCGCGACGATCTCGCCGCGCAGCGCCACCACGTCGCGCGGTGCGGCGATGACGGCCTCGCGCACCGCATCGAAGCGCCGCCCCATCGCGGGGTCGCCCAGCACGCAGCGCGCCCGCGTCATGGCCTGGTGCTCCCAGGTCCAGGCGGTGTTGCTGCCGCGCCCGAGCTGGTAGTTCTCGAAAGCCGCGAACGAGGTGGTCAGCAGGCCCGAGTTGCCGTTCGGGCGCAGCGCGGTGTCGATCTCGAACAGGTCGCCTTCGTTGGTCTTGACCGTGAACCAGTTGATCAGCCGGCGCACGTAGGCCGCATAGACCTCGCCGGCGCGCTCGTCGTCGTCGTCGTAGACGAACACGATGTCGAGGTCGCTGCCGTAGCCGAGTTCCTTGCCGCCCAGCTTGCCGTAGCCGATGACGGCAAAGCGCGGCACCTCGCGGTGGCGGTTGCGCACCAGCGGCCAGCACCAGCGCGCGCTCACGCGCAGCACCACGTCGGCCAGCGCGCTCAGGTCGTCGGCCACCTGCTCGACCGTGACGCGGCCGTCGACGTCGCGCGCCAGCGTGCGAAACACCTCGGCGTGGTGCGCGCGGCGCAGCAGGTTGAGCAGCGCCTCCTCGTCGGCCTCGCCGGTGCGCAGCAGCGCGGCGCGACGCTCTTCGAGCTCGCGCTCGAAATCCCCCGCCGAGAAGCGCCCGACGATCATCTCGTCGCTCGCCAGCTCGTCGATGACGCCCGGATGCTGTACCAGGTAGCGCGCCGGCCAGCGCGCCGCACCCAGGAGGCGCAGGAGCCGCCGCTGCACCGCCGGACGCTCGACCAGCAGGGCGATGTAGCTCTCGCGCCGCAGCAGCGGCTCGATCCAGTCGGCCCAGCGCAGCGCCGCCTGCACGTGGTCGGCGGTCTGGCCGGCCGCTTCGCCGTCGGGCTCGCGCAGCCACTCGCCGGTGCGCTGCACCAGCGTGCGCAGGCGGCCCTGGGTTTCCTCCCGCAGCGCGGTCACGCGCGGATCGTCGATCCAGCGGCGGATGCGCTCGGCGAACGCCGCCGGCAACTCGGGCAGCAGCTCGCCCAGGTCGGCCGGGACCACGGCCGCGGGGTTGCCATTGCAGCGACCCGAGCAGGAGCGGGCCGTGCCGCCGAGCAGCTTGTCGAACTCCTGCGCGACCAGTTCGCGGTGGGTGTCGAGCTGCGTCAGGAAGCCGCGGCAGTCCGGGTAGCCCAGGGTGCCGGCGATCCAGTGCAGGTCCTCGTCCTGGACCGGCAGCATGTGCGTCTGCTGGTCGTCCATGTATTGGATGCGGTGCTCGACGCGACGCAGGAACACGTAGGCCTCGGTCAGCGCGTCGGCCGTGGCCTGGGGCATCAGGCCGGCACGCGCCAGACGCTGCAGGGCGTCCTGCGTCGGGCGCGTGCGCAGCTCGGGGAACTGGCCCCCGCGCACCACCTGCAGCAGCTGCACGGTGAACTCGATCTCGCGGATGCCGCCGCGCGAGAGCTTCACGTCGTTGGCGCGAGCAGGCCGCCCGGCGCTGCGCCGCGCCGCCTGCTCGCGGATCTGGCGGTGCAGCACGCGCAGCGAATCGAACACGTTGTAGTCGAGGTACTTGCGAAAGACAAAGGGCAGCACCACGCCGCGCAGCGCCTGCGCCGAGCCGTCCGCAATGGCCGCGCGCGGCGCCACCACGCGGCTCTTGAGCCAGGCGAAGCGCTCCCATTCCCGGCCCTGCGCCTGCAGGTAGGTTTCGAGCGCGTCGAGCGACGCCACGCTCGGCCCCGAGTTGCCGTTGGGCCGCAGCGCCAGGTCGACGCGGAACACGAAGCCGTGCTCCGTCGTGTCGCCCACCAGCGCATAGATGCGCCGGACCATGCGGCCGAAGTACTCCTGGTTCGACAGCCGCGCGCGGCCGGCCGCATCGCCCGCAGTCTCGCCGTCCTGGTCGTAGAGGTAGATCAGGTCGATGTCGCTGGAGACATTGAGCTCGCGTGCGCCGAGCTTGCCCATGCCCACCACCCAGAGCCGGGCGCGCTGGCCGTCGGGTGTCTGCGGCGCGCCGTGCAGGGCATCGAGCTCGGCGGCGGCCAGCGTGCACGCGGCGTCGAGCGCGAACTCGGCGAGCTCGGTCACGGCGCGCGTCACGTCGGCCAGCGGCGCCTGCCCATCGCAATCGATCGAGACCAGCCGCTCCATCACCAGTTGCCGCACGATGCGCAAGGCATTGCCCACGTCGTCGCCACGCTCGCGCAGCGCGGCGTAGGCTTGCGCGATATGGTGGCGCTCCGGGGCACCGGGCGCCAGCAACGCCAGTTCGGCCGCGTAGCGGCGCCGCAGCCGTTGCACGAAGCGGGAGCGCGATGACCAGCGTTGCGCGTCCGCCATGCTGTCGCCGTCCGGGACGGAACCTGTTTGAAGGCTGGCGGTCATAATTCCCGAGCCAGCGCGATCCTCAATGAACGACACGACGTCTTCCCCTTCACGTCTGCTCAAAATCACCGCTGTGACCGCGCGCTGGCTTCTGGGGCTGCTGGTCGCTGCATGGCTGGTGTTCGCATTGTCAGTATTTGTCCTACACGGCTGGATTGTGCCGCGAATCGGCGACTACCGTGGGGTGCTGGAGGCGCAGGCCAGCCGCGTCATCGGGGTGCCGGTGCGCATCGGCGCTCTCACGGCGCGATCGGCCGGCCTCTTTCCGACCATCGAACTGCGCGACGTGGTGCTGCTCGATGCCCGGCAGCGCGAGGCGCTGCGGCTGGACCGGGTGGTGGCCAGCGTGTCGCCGCGCTCGCTCTGGCGGCTCGGTTTCGAGCAGCTCTACATCGAGAAACCGCAGCTGGAAGTGCGCCGCGATGCGCTGGGCGGGCTGCACGTCGCGGGCCTGGACCTGTCCGG
>JAQGLP010000533.1 GCA_028292835.1 Variovorax sp. | reverse complement strand
CTGGTCAAGCAGGACACGCTGCACCACCTGGCGCTGAAGCTGGACTTCGCCGGCCTGTTGCGTCTGGGCGAGGGAGAAGCACGCTCGGGCGGCGCGGCCCGCCCATCGATCCTGGCCGACGCACTGGAGGCGCTGATCGGTGCCGTCTACCTCGATGCCGGCTTCGTCGCCGCAGAGGCCCTGGTGCGCCGCCTGTACGAATCGGTCGAAATCACGCCGCGCATGGACGCCGCCGCCAAGGATCCCAAGACCGAATTGCAGGAATGGCTGCAGGGCCACAAAATGAAGCTGCCGGCCTACCGCGTCGTCGCCACCCGGGGCGAGGCCCACAAGCAAACCTTCGATGTCGCGTGCGATGTGCCCGACCTCGGCCTGGCGGCATCCGGCACCGGCGGCTCGCGGCGCGCCGGGGAGCAGGCCGCGGCCGCCGCGATGCTGATCCAACTCAAAGCCCGCGGCACGAAAGCAACATGATCCCTACCCAAGACGGCCAGGACGGCCCGCAAATTCCCGATGTCCCCGACGTTTCCGGCGTCCCCGATGCCTCCGACGAGCCCGGGACGCCGGACGCCCCCGGCCTGCCTGCCGGGGATGCTATCAAAACAATAGCTGACTCCCCGGATGCGGTGGGCGCGGAAGGCCCCAACGGTCCCCGGCACTGTGGCCTGATCGCCATCGTCGGCAAGCCCAACGTCGGCAAATCGACGTTGCTCAATGCGCTGGTCGGCCAGAAGATCAGCATCACGTCCCGCAAGGCGCAGACCACGCGCCACCGCATCACGGGCATGCGCACGCGGGGTGCGACGCAGTTCGTCTTCGTCGACACGCCCGGCTTCCAGACGCTGCACGCCAACGCGCTGAACAAGTCGCTCAACAAGACCGTGGTGGGCGCGGTGGCGGACGTGGACCTGATCCTGTTCGTGGTCGAAGCCGGCAGTTTCACGCCGGCCGACGCGCGCGTGCTGGCGCTGCTGGGCCACGGCATCCCGACGGTCCTGATCGCCAACAAGCTCGACAACGTGCACCGCCGCGGCGACATCGCGCCCTGGCTGCAGACCATGCAGGAGAAGCACGCATTCGCCGAGTTCGTGCCGATGTCGGCCAAGAACGCCAAGGACGTCGAGCGCCTGTTCGGCATCTGCGAAAAATACCTGCCCGAGCAGGACTGGTGGTACGCCGAGGACGAGCTGACCGACCGCAGCGAGAAGTTCCTGGCCAGCGAGACGGTGCGCGAGAAGCTGTTTCGCCTGACCGGCGACGAGCTGCCCTACACCTCGACCGTGATCATCGACAAGTTCGAGGAAGAGCCGCCCAAGAAAAAAGGCCAGAAGCGCCTGATGCGCATCGCCGCGACCATCGTGGTCGAGCGCGACACGCACAAGGCGATGGTGATCGGCGACAAGGGCGAGCGCATCAAGCGCATCGGCACCGAGACCCGCGTGGAGCTGGAAAAGCTGATGGACGCCAAGGTGTTCATCGAGCTGTGGGTCAAGGTGCGCTCGGGCTGGGCCGATGACGAGGCGCGGGTCCGAAGCTTCGGGTATGAATGAGTACACCCCCAGGCTTGCTCGCTGCGCGTAGCCGCCAACCCCCTTGCAGGGGGCGACGCCCGCAGCCCGGCGGAGCCGGTTCCGCGGCGTCCCGCGCTTGGCGGTTTCGCATTGCCCGCCGCCTTGCTCTGCTGAACCGGTTGCACAGGGTTTGACATGGCCACGCACCGCGTCACGCACGAGCCGGCCTATGTGCTGCACCGTTACGACTGGAGCGAGTCGAGCCTGATCCTGGAGGTGTTCACGCGCCACCACGGGCGCATCGCGCTGGTGGCCAAGGGCGCCAAGCGGCCGAGCTCCAACTTCCGCCCGGTGCTGCTGCCGCTGCAGCCACTTTCGCTCAACTTCGGCGGCGACGCCGAGATCCGCAACTTGAAGGGCGCCGAGTGGATGGGCGGCCACGTCATGCCCACCGGCGACGCGCTGCTGTCGGGCTACTACGTCAACGAACTGCTGCTGCGCCTGCTGGCGCGCGACGATCCGCACGAGGCGCTGTTCGACGCCTACGCGGGCGTGGTGCAGGTGCTGGCCGGCAACCATGGCGATGCCCAGGGCGCCACCCAGTCGGCGGCGCTGCGCGCCTTCGAGTTGCTGCTGCTGCGCGAAGTCGGCCTGCTGCCCGCGCTCGACCTGCAGACGCTCACGCTCGCCCCGCTGGCGCCCGGCGTGCGCTACAGCCTGGTGCCCGAAGCGGGCCTGCGCGAGGCCGCGCCCGACGAGGCGGCCGCCTTGCCCGGCGCCGACTGGCAGGCGCTGCACGCCACCCTGGCCGAGCGCGCGCCCTTCAGCGCCACGCTGCGCCAGGTCGCGACGCTCAACGGTGCTGCTTCCGTTCCCGGTCCTGCCGACGCAGACACCGGCACCGGCACCGCCGCCATCGCCACCGCAGCCCCCGGCGCGGGCGGTGCCCTGCGGACCCAGCTGCGCCACCTGCTCAACTACCATTGCGGCGTGTCGACCCTGCGCACGCGGCAGATGATGAGAGACATCCAGGGTCTTTGACGCGAGCCTCCCCATGAGCCCTTCTGCTGATTCCTCCTCTTCGCTCCGGCACGCCACCGCGCTGTCGGTCAACCTCAACAAGGTCGCGCTGGTGCGCAACACGCGCCACCTGGGCATCCCGAGCGTGACGCGCGCGGCCACGCAGTGCCTGGACGCCGGGGCGCGCGGCATCACGGTGCATCCGCGCCCGGATGCGCGTCACATCCGTGCCGACGACGTGCGCGACCTCGCCGCGCTGCTCCAGGGCCGCCCCGACAGCGCGGCCATCGAGTTCAACATCGAGGGCAATCCGTTCCACAACCTGATGGATTTCGTGCGCGAACTGCGCCCGCACCAGGCCACCTTCGTGCCCGACAGCGAAGGCCAGTTCACCAGCGACCACGGCTGGAGCTTCCCGCAGGATGCCGAACGGCTGCGCCCGCTGGTGGCCGAGACGCGCGCGCTGGGCGTGCGTGTCAGCCTCTTCATGGACCCGGTCCCCGAGATGATGGCCGCCGCCCGCGCGGTGGGCGCCGACCGTGTCGAGCTCTACACCGAGGGCTACGCCTCGTCGCGCGGCACGCCCGAAGCGGCGGCCGTGCTGGCGCGCTACACGGCTACGGCGCAGGCCGCACGCGCCGTCGGGCTCGAACTCAACGCCGGCCACGACCTGAGCCGCGACAACCTGACCGACTTCCTGCGCGCCGTGCCGGGCGTGCTGGAGGTGTCGATCGGCCATGCCTTCGTCGCCGACGCGCTCGAACTCGGCTATGCCGCCGCGGTCCGGGAATACCTGCGCTGCATCCAGGACGCGCGGTAAGGCTGGACGGGGCAGCTTTTGATCTACGGCATCGGCACCGACATCTGCGACGTGCGCCGCGTCGCGGCCACCTTCGAGCGGCAGGGCGAGCGCTTCGCGCGCAGGGTGCTGAGCGACGCCGAGTTCGCCATCTGGCAGGCCCGCAGCGCGCGCTGGCCCCGGCGCGGCCTGAGCTACCTCGCCACCCGCTTCTCCGCCAAGGAGGCATTCAGCAAGGCCATCGGCCTCGGCATGCGCACGCCGATGAGCTGGCGCCTGTGCGAGATCGCCAACCTGAAGAGCGGCCAGCCGGTGGTCGTGCTGCACGGCGGCCTCAAGGAATGGTTCGAGGCGCAGGGGCTCACCGCCCACATTACCGTGACCGACGAAACCGACTACGCGGCGAGCTTCGTCGTCGTGGAACGCAACGACACCCCATGACCGAGTCCACCCACGCCCCGCTGATCATCGACGTCGCGGGCACCGAACTGAACGCCGCCGACCGCCGCCGGCTGGCCGATCCGCTGGTCGGCGGCGTCATCCATTTCGCCCGCAACTGGCAGGGCCGGTCGCAGCTGACCGCGCTCAATGCCGAGATCAAGGCGATCCGGCCCGACCTGCTGATCTGCGTCGACCACGAGGGCGGCCGCGTGCAGCGCTTTCGCACCGACGGCTTCACGCGGCTGCCCTCGATGCGCTCGCTCGGCGAGCTGTGGATGCGCGACGCGATGCGCGCCACCCAGGTCGCGACCGCGTGCGGCCATGTCCTCGCGGCCGAGCTGCGCGCCTGCGGCGTGGACTTCAGCTTCACGCCGGTGCTCGACCTGGATCACGGCGAGAGCAGCGTGATCGGCGACCGCAGCTTCCACCGCGACCCACGCGTGGTCGCGTTGCTCGCCAAGAGCCTGATGCACGGGCTGCTCACGGCCGGCATGGGCAACTGCGGCAAGCATTTTCCGGGGCACGGCTTCGTCAAGGCCGACTCGCACGTCGCCGCGCCCATCGACCGCCGCAGCCTGAAGGCGATCCTGGCCGACGATGCGCAGCCCTTCGGCTGGCTGGCCGGCACGCTCGGCGCTGTGATGCCGGCGCACGTCATCTACCCGAAGGTCGATGCGCGCCCCGCCGGGTTTTCCGCCAAGTGGCTGCAGGACGTGCTGCGCGGGCGCCTCGGCTTCGACGGGGCGGTGTTCAGCGACGACCTCAGCATGGAAGCAGCACGCCGCATCGACGGCCGGCTGCTGAGCTACACCGACGCCGCGCTGGCCGCGCTCGACGCCGGCTGCGACCTGGCGCTGCTGTGCAACCAGAGCGTGGGGGAGGGGGCGGCGCTGGACGAGCTGCTCGGTGGTTTCGCGCAGGCCCGGCGCAGCGGGCGCTGGCAGCCCCATGCGGTCAGCGAAGCACGCCGCCGTGCCTTGCTGCCGACCGCGCCAACGCCGGCATGGGACCCGATGGTGGACTCGCCGACCTACCGTCACGCGCTTGAAATGCTATTGAATTCATAGCTGCTTGCGCCTGTGGGACGGCGCATTCCGCCCTGAAGCCGAACTCATCTTCAAGACGACGCGATCCGCCGCCGCTCTCACGTCAGGCCCTCAGCCCTC
>JAQGLP010000523.1 GCA_028292835.1 Variovorax sp. | reverse complement strand
GGCGTTTTTCCGGCTGCTTTGCCGCTGTCCTTGCCGGAAAGGTTGGTGGGGGCTTTGGCCATGGCGGAGTCCTTGTTCAGGTGAAAACCACGAAAGAAGGCCGGCACGGCGGAACGCAAGAGTCCGGTGTCGGCTGCGCAGCAGAGAACTCTAGCGCAGCGACGGCGCCCTGCCCCGCCGTTTTTGTAGGCCGGCAACGCGAATGCGTGTGCCGAGCCGCCTGCTCAGGACAGCCGCTTCACGCCCGGCAGTTCGCAGGCGTAGATCGCGTTGCGCAGCGCCGCGATCGCCTCGTAGCGCGTGAAGCTGCGCCGCCACGCCAGCACGACGCGACGCATCGGCGGCGCGCGGCCGTCGCCGTCGTTGACCGGCAGGTAGTGCACCAGCGGCTGCGCCGCCTCCTTGCGCTCCCTGGCGCGCGGCTTGAGCGCCTCGGCGGGCACCGACAGCCGCGGCACCAGCGTGATGCCCATGCCGGCGGCCACCATGTGCTTGATGGTTTCGAGCGAGGAGCCCTCGAAGTTCTTGCGGATGCCCTCGGCGCTGCTGGAAAACCGCGCGAACTCCGGGCACACCTCCAGCACGTGGTCGCGAAAGCAGTGACCGGTGCCCAAGAGCAGCATGGTCTCGTTCTTGAGTTCCTCGGAGCTGACCGACTCGCGCTCGGCCAGCGGGTGCCGCGTCGGCACCACGGCCACGAAGGGCTCGTCGTAGAGCGCCGCCACCGCGAGGCCGGTGTCGGGAAAGGGCTCGGCCATGATGGCGCAGTCGATCTCGCCGGCGCGCAGCATCTCCAGCAGCCGGGCCGTGAAATTCTCCTGCAGCATCAACGGCATCTGCGGCGTGCGCGCGATGTTCTGGCGCACCAGGTCGGGCAGCAGGTAGGGGCCGATGGTGTAGATCACGCCCAGGTTGAGCGGCCCGGCCAGCGGGTCCTTGCCGTGGCGCGCGATCTCCTTGATGCGCGCGGCCTGGTCGAGCACGCTTTGCGCCTGCTGCACGATCTGCTCGCCCAGCGGCGTGACCGTGACCTCGCCGGCGCTCCGCTCGAACAGCTTGACCTCCAGCTCGTCTTCCAGCTTCTTGATGGCCACCGACAGCGTCGGCTGCGATACGTAGCACGAGTCCGCCGCCTTGCCGAAGTGCCGCTCGCGCGCCACGGCGACGATGTATTTGAGTTCGGTGAGAGTCATAGTTTTCGTTAATTATGCGCAGGCGACGCCCACCCACCCACCCGCCCGCCCGCCCCGCTCAGGCCTTCAGGTATTCCGACTTGCCGCCGAGCCAGCGCTCGACGTGGCGCGCCGCCAGTTCGGGATGCCGGTCGAGCATGACGGGTGCCAGGCCGCGCGCCCATTCCAGCAGCGCGGCGTCAGCCTCCAGGTCGGCGAAGCGCAGCAGCGGCGCGCCCGACTGGCGCGCCCCCAGGAACTCGCCGGGCCCGCGAATGTCGAGGTCGCGCCGCGCGATCTCGAAGCCGTCGCCGGTCTCGACCATCGCCTTCAGGCGTGCCCGGGCCGTCTCGCCGACGCGCCCGCCCTCGTTGGGCGCGTACAGCAGCACGCAGGCCGAGGCCGCCGTGCCGCGCCCGACGCGCCCGCGCAGCTGGTGCAGCTGCGACAGGCCGAAGCGCTCGGCGTGCTCGATCACCATCAGCGAGGCGTTGGGCACGTCGACACCGACCTCGATCACGGTGGTGCTGACCAGCACCTGCAGCCGGCCGGCCACGAAGCTCGCCATCGTGGCCTGCTTCTCGGCCGTGGGCATGCGCGAGTGCAGCAGGCCGACGCCGACGCGCGGGCCCAGCGTCTCGGCCAGCTCGTCCCGCGTTTCGGTGGCGTTGCGCAGATCGACGGCCTCGCTGTCCTCGATCAGCGGGCAGACCCAGTAGACCTGCCGCCCCTGCGCGAGTTGCGCCTGGATGCGCCCGATCACCTCGTCGCGGCGGTGCTCGGCGACCAGCTTGGTGACGATCGGCGTGCGGCCCGGCGGCAGTTCGTCGAGCGTGGAAACGTCGAGGTCGGCGTAGTAGCTCATCGCCAGCGTGCGCGGGATCGGCGTGGCGGTCATCATCAGCAGGTGCGGCTCCAGCGCGCCATGGGCCTTGCCGCGCAGGGCCAGGCGCTGCGCCACGCCAAAACGGTGCTGCTCGTCGATGATGGCCAGCGCCAGCCGCCGGAAGCGCACCTTCTCGGAGATGACCGCGTGCGTGCCGATCACCAGCGCCGCCTCACCGCTCTCGGTGGCGGCGGCCATGACATCGCGCTCGCGCTTCTTCTGGCTGCCGGTCAGCCAGGCCACGCGCAGGCCACGCTCGGCCAGGAGCGGGTCGAGCCAGTCGACCAGCTTGCCGAAGTGCTGCGCGGCCAGGATCTCGGTGGGCGCCATCAGCTCGCACTGGAAGCCGGCATCGATGCAGCGCGCCGCCGCCAGCGCCGCCACCACGGTCTTGCCCGAGCCGACGTCGCCCTGCAGCAGGCGGTGCATCGGCACAGGGCGCGCCAGGTCGCGCTCGATTTCGGCGCCGACGCGCGCCTGGGCCGACGTCAGCGCAAAGGGCAGCAGGGTCAGCAGGCGGGCATGCAGCGACTGGGGGTCGCGCAGCGCTTGCAAGGCCGGGGCGCGCTGGCCGGCACGGGCGCGCCGCGCCTGCAACTGCGACAGCTGCTGCGCCAGCAATTCCTCGGCCTTCAGGCGCTGCCAGGCCGGGTGGCTTCGGTCTTCCAGCGTGGCCATCGCCACGTCGGGCGTGGGGTAGTGCAAAAATGAGAGCGCCTCACGCAGGCCCCATGCGCGCTCGGGCAGGTTTTCATGGGGAATCGTCTCGTCGAGCGTGGCCCGCGCCAGGCCGGCGCGCACCTCGCGCCGCAGCACGGGCTGGGCCAGCCCGGCGATGCTGGAGTAGACCGGCGTGAGCGCCAGCGGCAGCTCGGTGCCGGCGCTCTTGACGGCCGGCTGCATGATCTGGCGGCCCAGGAAACTGCCGCGCACCTCGCCGCGCACCCGCACGCAGGCGCCGACCTCGAGCTGCTTCTGCTGCGACGGGTAGAAGTTGAAGAAGCGTAGCACGCAGGTCTCGCTGCCGTCGTCGAGCGTCACCAGCAGCTGGCGGCGCGGGCGGAACGTGACCTCGGCGGAAACCACCACGCCCTCGATCTGCGCCAGGTCGCCGTCGCGCGTGTCGGCCAGGCGCACGATGCGTGTCTCGTCCTCGTAGCGCATCGGCAGGTAAAGAGCGAAGTCGATGTCG
>JAQGLP010000522.1 GCA_028292835.1 Variovorax sp. | reverse complement strand
CCTGTCGCCCGCGGCCGTCGGAGGTCACCCGCTCGCCGATCGGGCGAAAGCCGCGGCCTCGCACGCCGTGCAAGTTCCCATCGACCTGTTGAAAAAGCATCGGCGCGCGCAGACGCTTGCTTGAAGGCGGTGTTGTTCGCCGCGGCGCCGGCATGACCGGAAAGACCCGCGCTCCGATAAACTAGCGCTCGCCGGTGCAACCAGTGCAGTTGGACAGCGCAACCGCACTCCCGGAAAAACGACGTGGAGCGCCTGATCGGCAAAACGTCACCGCGTCACAACCAGCCCAAGATCACTCCATGATTGAATTCCAGGATATCGCGTTCGACTCTGCCCGCGTGCTGGACGCCATCGACGGCGCGGCGGATGCCGATCTCGACACGCTCGAATTCGGCATCATCGGCTTTGACGGCGCCAGCGTGGTGCGGCGCTACAACGCCTTCGAGTCGAGGATGGCCGGGCTCTCGGTGCAACGCGTGATCGGGCAGCCGCTGTTCACGATCGTGGCGCCCTGCATGAACAACTACATGGTGGCGCAGCGTTTCGAGGACGCGACCGAGTCGGCGACCAAGCTCGACGACACCATCGACTACGTGCTCACGCTGCGCATGCGGCCGGTCAAGGTGAAGCTGAGGCTGCTGGCTGATCCCGCGGTGCGCATGCGCTACCTGCTGGTCCAAAGGCCGGCTTGACCGAACTGGCGGCCCTGTCGCCAGACCCGGCCGAAGAATACGAGGCGCTGCTCCAGTTTCTATATCTGGCACCGGTCGGGCTGGCGCAAATCGCCACCGACGGCGAGATCGTGATGATCAACCCGCTGTGCGCACGGCTGCTCATGCCGCTGTCGCGCGACGGCAACCTGGCCAACCTGTTCACTGCGCTCCAGACCCTTGCGCCCGACCTGGCTTACCGCGCCCGGACCTTCGAACCCCTGCATGGCAAGGTATGCGATGCGATGCCCCTGCAAATCGACTCCGGGATGCCGGGCCACAAGGACCCGCAAGTCCTGTCGCTGACGCTGCTCAAGCTCGACAGCGAACGTCTGATGGCCGTGCTCGACGATGTTTCGTTGTCCGTCAAGCGAGACCGCGAACTGCGACACAGCCAGGCATGGATCCACACCGTTTCCAGCGGCATCATCAATGTCGACTACGCGCTGATGTCCCTGGACTGCCAAGGCCTCGTCCAGGGCTGGAACGCCGGCATCCGGCATGTCACGGGCTTCGAAGCCGACGCCACCGTCGGGTGCTCCTACGCGAATTTCTACCCTGACGGCGACCTGCACGGCTACCGCGTGCTGGAACGCCTCCGGGAGGCCGACCTGACGGGCTGGAACCTGGAAGAAGGCTGGCTGCGCCGGGCGGGCGGCGAGCGCTTCTGGGGCAGTTGCCTGATCGTGCCCCTGCGCGCCCGGAACGAGGCAGCGAACGAGGAGCGCGCCTACAGCCTGATCATCCGCGACATCAGCGACCGCCGCGAAGCCCATGAAGCCTTGCGCCGCTCGGTGTGGTGCGACCACCTGACAGGGCTTGCCAACCGGCGCGCGTTCTTCGACGCGGCCGCGATCGCGATGCAGCGCTGCGCGAAAGCGGGCCTGCCGCTCTCGGTGGCGGTGTTCGACGCGGATCATTTCAAGTCGGTCAACGACAACCATGGCCACGCGGCTGGCGATGCGGTCCTGCGCCACCTGGCGGCAGGCCTTTCCGCCACGTTCCGCACGACGGACATCGTCGCACGTTTCGGTGGCGAAGAATTCGTGGTGCTCTTGCCCGGCAGCCCGGGCGACGAGGCGCAGGCCATTGCGCAGCGCCTGTGCATGCATGTGGCGGCCAAGCCGGTGAACGTGGACGGTGCCTCGATCCACTACACCGTGAGCGCCGGCGTGGCCGGCATGACCGACGACATTGGCAGCCTTGACGAGCTGATCAAGCGCGCCGACACCGCGATGTATTCGGCCAAGGCCCGGGGACGCAACCGCGTGGAACGCTGGCACGCCGAACTCGCGCCCTTCGCAACGAGCCCCAGGATCAGGAAGCCGGCCTGACCGGCGGCCACGTCCTGCCGTCCGCCCACCTGCTTCCCGGACGGACCATCACCCTCCCAGGCAGCGGTCCGCCCCGGCAGCAACGGGCTGCACCGCCGCGAGGGGATGTCCGGAAGCATTCGGTATTTCGAGCAGGACGTTCGTCAACGCCGAGAAGTCCACGGGCTTGACAAAATAGCTATTGAAGCCGGCCATCTCGGCTTTCTTGCGCATCTCTGGCGCCGAGTAACCGCTGAGTGCGATCAACACGACCTGGGGGCCATATTTCGTGCGAAGCGCGCGCGCCACTTCGAATCCGTCGAGCGACGGCAGGCCAATGTCGAGCACGGCCACGTCAGGCTGGCGCCGCATGGCCATGGCCAGTGCGGTCGCGCCGTCGAAGGCCATTTCGCATTCGTAGCCACTCAACTCCAGCATCTCTCGCATCGCCGACACCGCATCCTGGTTGTCGTCGACCACAAGCAGGCGCCGACCGGCGCGCGCCGGGACATCAACCTTCAAGGCAACGGCGACCTCCAGGGGGACGGCGACCGAGACTGGCGCGCCGACCAGCGGGAGCGTCAGGACGAACTCGCTGCCCAGACCTTTGCCGGGACTGGTGGCGGTGATGCTGCCACCATGGTCTCGCACCATCCGCTGCACGATCGTCAGCCCGATGCCCAGTCCAGAATCCTCTCGGGCCAATGAGGTGTCGACCTGCGTAAAAAGATCGAAGATTTTGGGCAACATGGCAGCTTCGATGCCCATCCCATTGTCACGGATCGCGACTGAGGCGACGTGACCATTGCTGCTCACCGACACCTGCAGGCGACCCGACGCAGGGGTATAGCGGGCCGCGTTATGAATCAGGTTGCTGACGACTTGCTTCATCCGAACGACGTCCACATCGACCCAGAGTTGCTCGGCTGTGCTCTCGATCGTGAGATCGTGCCGCTTGGCATCGATAAAGGCCCGTGTCATCTCGACTGCATGCCCAACCAGAGCGTTCATCTCAACAACGGTGCGCTCAAGATCCACCTTGCCACGGGTCACCCGCGACACGTCCATGAGGTCATTGACGAGATGCGTCAGTTGATCGGTTTGGCGCCCAATGGTTGCGCAATATCTCTCAACATCCCCCTTGTCCAAGATAGGCTTGCGTCGCATCAACTCCAGCGCCATCGTGATCGCCGACAGCGGGTTGCGCAATTCGTGCGCAAGCATCGCGACAAATTCGTTCTTGCGCTCATCCGCCTGTTCCAGCTCTCTCTGGCGCCGGCGCAGTTCCTGCAGCGTGTGCAGCATCTCGCGATTTTGCTGCTCCAACTCTTCGCGCGGACTTTGCGGTGGCCGCCGCACCAGTTGCTCGATGCGCTGCGTGACCAAAGCCGGCGTAAGGCGCTGCGCAACCCGAGGCAGCATCATTTCGAGCGACACGGTGGTGCCGCCGCCCGGGGCCGATTCCACCCAGAAGGCATCGACGAGGCGTCGGCTGCCTTGCAGCCCCCCCTGCGCCTTGCCAGGTATGGACATGCTGCTGCGCACCGCGATAACTTGCTCCGAGATTCCCGGACCTTTGTCGACGACCTGCACCACCACGGCCTCGGCGCCCAGCCGGATCGAAGATTCGCCCACCAGGAAATTGACGACGGCACCGCCAGCGTATTGCAGTGCGTTGCGGCCGATTTCCGACACCGCGGTAATAAGCCGTGTACGCTGAAGGCTCTCGAGACCGAACACTTCGCTCACCTGCCGTGTGCGATCGCGCAGTGTTACCAGCGCATGATCGCTCTGGACCTTGATGGTGAGGACAAGCAGCAGCATCAACCGCCTTTCACGACCACTACCGTGGCGTCGTCAGTGTTGCGTGCGAAGTCTCGGTGCAGCACCGCAGCAATCAGCGCCGGGTGGTGGCTCAACAGTCCGGGATGTGCCGACAGGTTCCACTTTGAGAACAGCCCGTCAGTGTTCATCACCAACGTCGATCCGGATGTCCAGGCGGCTTCGCTCTCGCGCGGCGTGCGCAAGCTGTAGCCCACGGTGCCATCGGTGGAAACCAGTCGGGTCACTCCTTGGCCATCGAAGACCATCGCGCTGATATTTCCGACACCAGAAAAGCGCAGTGTGCCGGCGCGAGCGTCGATCTTCGCAAGGGCCATCACTGCGCCGCGCGTGGCGCGCAAGGCGTCGTGAGCGGCACGGATTGTCTCCGCCGGGCCACGTTCGCTCAACCGCTGCTCCACCACCTGAGATGCCTGCGCTGCTGCCTCCGCCGCCTTCGGGCCATGCCCCAATCCATCGATCACGGAAACCAGAATTCCGTCCTTCAAGTCAGAGCGGGTCCAGGCGTCGCCCGACACCGTCTCGGTCCTGATGGCCGTCATGCGCGATCCGACGCGGAACCTGGGCTCAGCCGCCGGCGGATGCCGACGTGCTGTGATTCGCGCAAAAATGGCTGTCCCGAGACCGGTGCCTGAATACACATCAAAGACGCTTGCTGCGCGCTGCACCGTGCCGATACCGAACCCCAGGCTACCGCCTGTCGAATGCCCGTCTCGCGCGGACAGCGCGAAGTTCGGAATGCCGGGTCCGTTGTCGAGCGCCAGGATGTCAAGAGCTGTCGAGTCACCTTCCTTCGCCATGGACAACGCGAGGCTGCCTCGACCGGCGTACTTCAGGATGTTGGTGGACAGCTCCGTTGCCACGAGCGCAGCCTGCGCGATCAGTTCGGCCGTGCAGCCGCCACGCTGACCGACTGAACTCACGGTCCTGCGGACCTCGGCAACGTGCGATGCATCGCTTACTTCTAACGTCGTTTCCATTGTGTTAATTGCACATGCGTGCCTTCACCGACCACTGACGTGATCGCAAACTCGTTCACGAGGCGCCGCGCACCGCCGAGTCCCAAACCCAGGCTGTTGGCGGTCGTGAAACCATCCTGCAACGCAAGCTCTATATTTGCGATGCCCTTTCCGCGGTCCCGAAAGTCCAGCCGCATGCCCAATCGCCCCGCGACCGAGAGTTCGGTCAAGGTCATCGAACCTCCTCCACCGTGAACCAGGGTGTTGCGCGCCACTTCGCTTGCAGCCGTGACAAACTTAGTCCGATCGAGCGTCCCAAAGCCGAGCGCTGCGGCGCGGTCCTGGACCAGCCGGCGCGCGGCGTTCACCTGCTCGGGCGTTTTAATGTCGACGACCTGGGGCTTTAGCGCAACGATGTCGCCTCTCCTGCTGAACCCAGGAGATCTTGGAGTTGTGCAAATCCCTTGTCGACGTTGAGTGCGGTGCACACGCCCGGCATCGTCATGCCG
>JAQGLP010000515.1 GCA_028292835.1 Variovorax sp. | reverse complement strand
ACACTACTACACTACCGCGACAAGATACACGACCAGTGCCTTCATGCGAATGAAGCTCGGCTCGTCACTATCTTCGCGTCAGGGGGCCGCTCATCTATTCGAGACCCAGGCAGAAGCAATCGAGTTTCTGCGCCGTCGGCCGCAGGGTTTGGCAGTCGACGGCTGACTGCGGCAAATGGGGCCGTCGAGTTTCCTGGCAGCGGCACGGGTTTACGAGGAGAGAGCTGGCAGTCGCGGCCACACCTCCTTTTCTGGTCCCCGAAGCAGTCACTTCGGCTGTCCTCCGGCATGATCTTCTGCGAACCGTGCCCTCCGTGCGACGCTACCTGGAGGGTGCGCTTCCGCTCGGCCCCGGGTCCGCTCGATCCCGGCGGCTTCTGGCGCGGCTGGGAACGGCGGGTGTTCCATGCGTCCATCTGCGCGCCGATCCGGATCGTGCGGCTGCTGCAACGGTGATGCCACTCGTCATTCGTCATGCGTCATGCGCTGACGAGCATGCTGCTGCTTCGCTTGTAGCGATGCGGAAGGCTGGCTCGCATGACCTCAAACAAACATACCTTGTGGAATCTCTTGAAGGAAGACCGGTATCGAATACGCGGATGTAACGTGTGAATTTCCAGTTCTGGATAGTGTAAACCCCGTTGGATCATGATTGACGCTTCGACATACCTGATGGTATGTTCAATGTCTAATTTGACAAGAAAGGTGACAGAATCATGGAAAATCCGCGCTGGACGCGACGCCCTGAAGGATCCAACTGGGGCGACTTTGGCCCCGATGACCAAATCGGACGCATGAATTTATTAACGCCTCAAACGCGTTTGCGTGCGATCCGCGAAGTCGAACACGGCATCGCCTTCTGCCTGAGCCTGCCGCTCGACTATCCCGGCGGCAACACACTGTTCCAGCATCGCAAGGCCCCGAAGTTCGTCTATGAAAAGCGCGGCGACAGCTTTAACTTCAACTTCGACCTCTCGAAGGTGAACGACCGCTTTTGCGACGTGGTGTCTGACGACGCGGTGCTGATGTTTCTCCAATACTCAACGCAGTGGGACGGCCTCGGCCACGTGGGGCAGATGTTCGATGCCGACGGCGATGGCAGGCCGGAAAAGGTCTACTACAACGGCTATCGTGCGGGCATAGAGCTGATCGGGCCGGACGAATCCGATCGCGGCTGGGGTGCGACCTCGATTGGTATCGAGCGGCTGGCGACAGCGGGGGTGCAGGGGCGCGGCCTGCTGGTCGACCTGGAACGCGTGCACGGCCGCAATCGTGTGCTGGTGGGCTACGACGGCCTGATGGCGGCGCTCGAGGCGCAGGGCGCCAGCGTGCAGACGGGCGACTTCCTCTGCCTCTATACGGGCTTCGCTGATCTCGTGCTCGAAATGAAGAAGAACCCGGACGGTGCGGTGCTGTCCAACTCGTGCGCGGTGCTCGATGGCCGCGACGAGCGCCTGCTGCAATGGATCACCGATTCGGGCATCGTCGCGATCTGCGCCGACAACTTTGCAGTTGAGGCCTATCCGGCCACGCCGGGCAAGACTGGGTCCTATCCTGGCCTGCCATTGCACGCGCACTGCCTCTTCAAGCTGGGCCTCAACCTCGGTGAACTCTGGTATTTCGCCGAGCTGGCGCAATGGCTGCGCGCGAACAAGCGTTCGACCTTCCTGCTGACAGCGCCGCCCTTGAGGCTGCCGGGCGCGGTCGGTTCGCCGGCAACCCCGGTCGCGACAGTGTAGAGCGCTGTTGTCCAACACAACAAGATCGAGACAAACATGCGCATACGAGTGAAAGCATTGGCGTTGGCGACCGCCCTTTTGCTGCCGATGGTGCGGCTTGGTGCTGCTGTGCCGTCCGCCGAGCCAGCCTGGCCCAGCAGGCCCATCACGCTTGTCATCCCGTTCCCGCCGGGTGGGGCAAGCGACGTGGTGGGCCGGCAGTTGGCACTGCGCCTCACCGAGGTCCTGGGTGTTCCGGTGGTAATCGACAACAAGGCCGGCGCCGCCACAGCGATCGGCGCCACCTACGTGGCGCGGGCACCGAAGGACGGTTACACGCTGTTGCTGTCGGCTGGCAGCACCTTCACCGTCACGCCGCATTTCAACGACAAGTTGTCTTACAAACTTGCCGATTTCGAGCCCGTCGCCGCTGTGGCCACGGTGCCTTTCGCATTTGTCGTAAGGAAGGACTTTCCCGCCAAGACCCTACAGGAGTATGTTGCCTATGCCAGGGCCAATCCGGGCAAGATCAACAACGCGACCAACGGCCAGGGCAGCATGGTCCACCTGCTTGGCGAGTTGATCTCCACCGGGCTCGATGTCAAGCTGACTCAGGTGCATTACAAAGGCGCTTCGCCCGCGATGATGGACATGATCGGCGGAGTGATCGATTCCAACGTGGAAGCCCTGACCAATTCCGCACCCAACGTGAAAGCCGGTCAGTACCGCGCGCTGGCCGTGCTGAGTGCCGAGCGCATGCCGCTGATGCCCGACACCCCCACCTTCCGCGAACTCGGCTATCCATCCATCATTGGCGAGACTTGGTATGCCGTGTTCGCGCCGCTCGGCACACCCAAACCCGTGATCGAAACGCTCAACGCGGCGTTGAGGCGCATCACCCTGTCTGCCAGCTTCGGTGAGGCCATGCGCAAGG
>JAQGLP010000194.1 GCA_028292835.1 Variovorax sp. | reverse complement strand
CTGGCGGCCTACCGGGCGGATCTGGCCGCCGCCGCGCGCGGCGGGACCGTGTCGGCGCGCTGGACCGCGGTGTTCGCGCCGCTCGCGCACGCCATGCGCCAGTTCGCGCTGCCCGAGGCGCCGCTGGCCGCGCTGCTCTCGGCCTTCGTGCAGGACGTGGAAAAAACCCGCGACCGCACCGGCTACGCCGACCGCGCCGAGCTGCTCGACTACTGCGCACGCTCGGCCAACCCGGTGGGCCGGCTGCTGTTGCACCTGTACGGCGTGACGGACGACGGCGCGCTGGCGCAAAGCGATGCCATCTGCAGCGCACTGCAGCTCGTCAACTTCTGGCAGGACCCGGGCATCGACCTGCCGCGCGGGCGTTTCTACTTTCCGCTGGCCGACTGCGCCGCGCACGGTCTGGCGCCCGACGATTTCAAGGCTTTTGCGCCACTGGCCCCTGCCCCGCCTGCACCAGCCGCTATTGCTTTGATAGCAGACGAGGTGGCGTGGGCGCGCACGCTGATGCACCAGGGCGCGCCGCTCGCGCACCGCCTGCCCGGCCGCATGGGCTGGGAGCTGCGCCTGGTGGTGCAGGGCGGCCTGCGCATCCTCGACAAGATCGAGGCGCTCGGCTTCGACACGCTGCGCCAGCGCCCCACCCTGGGCGCCGCCGACGCGCCGCTTCTGGCTTGGCGCGCGCTGCGCATGTGAGGGCCGCGGTATCGATGGCCGCGCCGTTGCCCCGGGAGGTGCCGGGCCGGGCCGGCCGTCAAGCGGCCCTGCGCCGTCGCCGACAATCGCCAGCCATGACTCCGCATCCACGATGAAGCCCGAGCAGTACGCCCAGGACAAGGCCGCCGCCTCCGGCAGCAGCTTTTATTACGCCTTTCTCTTCCTGCCCCGGCCCCGGCGCGCGGCCATCACCGCCTTCTACGCGTTCTGCCGCGAGATCGACGACGTGGTCGACGAGGTGCGCGACCCCGGCGTGGCCGCCACCAAGCTGGCCTGGTGGCGCACCGAGGTCGCGCAGTCGTTCGCCGGCGAGCCGCGCCACCCGGCGATGCGCGCGCTGATGCCTTACGCCGCCGAGTTCGGCATCGAGGCGCGGCAGCTGCAGCAGGTGATCGACGGCTGCCAGATGGACCTGGAGCAGACACGCTACCTGGCCTTCCCCAACCTGGCGCAATACTGCCACTTGGTGGCCGGCGTGGTCGGCGAGGTGGCGGCGCGCATCTTCGGGCAGACCGACGCGCGCACCACCGAGTACGCGCACCGCCTGGGTCTGGCGCTGCAGCTGACCAACATCGTCCGCGACGTCGGCGAGGACGCGCTGCGCGGGCGCATCTACCTGCCGGTCAGCGAGCTGCAGCAGTTCGACGTCAAGGCGCACGAGGTGCTCAACCGCGTGCACTCGGACCGTTTCGTGGCGCTCATGAAGTTCCAGGCCGAGCGCGCTCACCGCTGCTACGACGAGGCGCTGGCGCTGCTGCCCGCGGCCGACCTGCGCGCGCAAAAACCCGGCCTGATGATGGCCAGCATCTACCGCACGCTGCTGCGCGAGATCGAGCGCGACGACTTCCAGGTGCTCCGACAGCGCATCAGCCTGACACCCATGCGCAAGCTCTGGCTGGCTTGGCGCGTGCAGGCGCTGGGGCGGCTGTAGGATGAAGCACACCCCCCGGCTTGCCCACTTCGTGTGGCCGCTGACCCCTTGGCAGGGAACGACGCTGGCGGCCCGGCGGAGCTGGTTCCGCGGTGTCAGTGGCTCGCCACCAGGCTTACCCATTTTTTGCTTGCAAAACCGGCCATGAACGTCGCCATCGTCGGCGCCGGCTGGGCCGGCCTGGCCGCAGCGGTCGAGGCAGTGCGGGCGGGCCACCGCGTCACCGTGTTCGAGGCCGCGCGCACCGTGGGCGGCCGGGCGCGGGCGGTGCCGGCCACGCTGGCCGACGGACGCGCCGTCACGCTCGACAACGGTCAGCACATCCTGATCGGCGCCTACAGCGAGACCCTGCGTCTGATGCGCGAGGTGGGCGTCGATGTCGATGCAGCGCTGCTGCGCACACCGCTCGCACTGGTGTTCCCCGACGGCCGGGGCCTGCGCTTCGCGCGGCTGCCGGCCCCGCTCGACGCGCTCGCCGGCATCCTGGGTGCGCGGGGCTGGTCGTGGCGCGACAAGGCTTCGCTGCTGGGGGCGGCGCTGGGCTGGCAGCGCGCCGGCTTCGACTGTCCCGCGCAGCGCTCGGTGGCCGAGCTGTGCGCCGCGCTCACGCCGCGCGTGCGACAGGAAATGATCGAGCCGCTGTGCGTCTCGGCCCTCAACACGCCGGCCGCCCAGGCCAGCGGCCGGGTGTTCCTGCGCGTGCTGCGCGATGCGATGTTCGGCGCGAGCGGCGGCTCCCATCTGCTGCTGCCGCGCACCGACCTCGGCCGCCTTTTTCCCGAGGCCGCGGCGGACTGGCTCGGCGCGCGCGGCGGCCGTGTCGTGCCGGGCCGGCGCGTGGAGGGCATCGCGCCCGTGGCGCAGGGCTGGACGGTCGATGGCGAATCCTTCGACCAGGTCGTGCTCGCCTGCCCGCCCGGCGAGGCGGCGCGGCTGGTCGAGACGAGCGGACTGGCGGCCCCCCCCCGCCCGCGCGGAAAACAGGACGACGAACCGATGCCGCCTGACGTCGCAGCGGCTCTTCCCGGCAAGGCCACGCGTGTGCCCGGTCCGCTGGCCTCCGGCGCTCGCGCATGGTGCTGGCAGGCGCGAGCGCTGCGTTTCGAGGCCATCGCCACCATCTACCTGGAAGGCGGCCACCGCCTGCCCGCGCCCATGCTCGCGTTGCGCGCCACGCCCGAGGCGCCGGCGCAGTTCGTGTTCGACCGCGCCTGGCTCGGCGACCCCGCCGGCCTGTGGACTCTGGTGGTCAGTGCCAGCGCGAGCGAACGCGCCATCCTCGAGGCGCAGGTCTGCGCCCAGGCCACGGCCCAGCTCGGTTGCCTGCGTCCGCGCGTGGCGCTGACCGTGGTCGAAAAGCGTGCCACCTTCGCCTGCACGCCGGGCCTGGCACGCCCCGCGGCACGCATCGCGCCCGGCCTGTCGGCCTGCGGCGATTACATCGACGGCCCCTACCCCGCCACGCTCGAAGGTGCGGTGCGCAGCGGCGTGGCGGTGCTGTCGATCAATGGAGGCTCATGAGGCGCTTTCCTGGCGCCCCGTGCGATCCGCCACGGCCGCGACCTCGTCGGTCCAGCCCCTGAAACCCTCGATCGCATTCGGACCGAACGTGGTGGCCAGCGCGACATCGCAGAGGTCGCGGCCGCGCATGCCAACAGCAGCCTGGCGGCCTACCCGCTTGTCGGGTCCCGTGAAAGCGACTTCATGAACCCGACCTGAACCACATGCGCTGAAACACGCCGTCCTTGTCCCACAGCAGGTGCTTGAGCGCTCCTGCGACATGAAGAACGACCAACGCCACCAACACCCATACCAGCACCGAGTGGATGTTGTAGAACTGCTCGGCCCTGTCGTGATCGGGCACGGCCCACCGCGGGGTCGGCAGGCCGAAGAGCTGCACGCCGGCCTTGCTGTGCGACGCGCCCAGGTAGCCCGTGACCGGCATGAGCACCATCAGCGCGTAGAGCAGGGTCTGCGTGACGAAGGCCAGTCGGGCCTGCCACCTCGGGACGCTGACGGGCAAGCTTTCCGGCCGATGGCCCGAGCGCCATGCGACACCGACGGCCACCAGCAGCGCAATCACCAGCCCCACCGATTTGTGCAGATTGAAATACCAGGCGCTGCCGGCTTCACGCTCGATCGACATCATGTACCAGCCCAAACCGATCATGAACGTGAGCAGCACGGCCAAGGTCCAATGCAAAACGATGGCTGTGCGCCCATAGCGCCACACTGTTTCCACGTTCGCTGCGGGAAGGTTGAGGGATGGACTCGTCATGTGATGATTCGGATGGTCCGCCTTCGCGCTCATCTTTCAATCCCGGGACGGGGCGCGGATGGGGGATACGGCGAGCGTCGCCGCCTACGACGACGCGGCGGCCTTTGACGAACCTGCTCCGGGAGCCTCGAGACATTTTGCACCGGGCGCCGGACTGCCTGCAAACCGCCACACGGCCGCTTGCTGGTTGTAGGCGATCAGGCGCACCCCGGCCAGCCAGGGATGGGCAAGCTGGGAGTTGGAGGGGCCCACCAGCCATGTCACGCGAGGCACGCACAGCGTCGCCGGGAGCGCATTCGACGAGATCAGCAGCTTTCTCCCCTGGGCCGGGTCGAACTGCCCTGCGTCGAAGAGTTCGTTGCGCCAGTCGTCGCTCTCCGCCATGGAGGCGGGACTCCAGTCGCCCGAGACCATGACCGGCCGCCGCAGTTTCCAGTAGAACGGGATCTCGTAGAAATAGGTGTCGAGCATCACGACTTGATCGTCCGGCCCGATGGTCTCGCCCGCGGGCAGGCGCAGCCGTGCGCCGGGCGGTACGCCCAGCAGGCCGACCAACACGATCGCCGAGACGCAGATCAGGGCCGCCGAGCCGGCCGTCCAGCGCAAGGCCGCCGGAGCCCGTCCTGTCCGGGCCACCACGGCCGTGACCACCCTGGCTGTCAGGTACGCCAGCGGCGGCAGCGCGGGCAAAACATACCCGATGAGCTTGGAGCGCGGCAGGGAAAAGAAAACGACGATGGCGACGCACCAGATCACCATGAGCCAGTCGACATCGGACAGCCTCGGACCTGGGACCCGCCCCGTCCACGCCTGTCTCCGCCGCCATCCGGCGAAGGCAAGCCAGCCGAACCAGGGAAGCGTCAGCCCGGCGATCACCGGCAGGTAGAACCAGAAGGCGTGCTCGTTGTTGAAGCCCGATGCCGCGAACCGCCGGAAGTGCTGGGTCACGACGAAGTAGTCGAAGAAGGCGGGATAGCGCAACTGCATGGCCACGAGCCACGGCGCGGCAACCGCGAGAAACAGGCCCCATCCGGGCAGCCAGGCCAGCAGCCATGCCGACCCGAAGCGCCGGGTCCCGGCGCACCATGCCAGAAAGATCAGCCCGGGCAGGACCAGGCCGATCAGGCCCTTGGCGAGGATGCCGAGCGCGGCGAACAAGAAAGCCCCGGCCAGCGCCCCACGCCACGCCGCCCCCTGCTCCCTCGACAGCGTGGCATGGACCGCCGACAGGACCGTCGCGGCGATGCAGGACGCCACCAGCATGTCCAGGTTGGCGAACTGCGCCGCGACGTAGAAATACGGCATCGTGAGGAGCACGACGACCGAGAGCCAAGCGATCCTCGCTCCCGCCCATCGACGCAGGAACAGCAGCAGGCCCATGGCGGTCAGGGTGGCGCCGAGAATCGACGGCAGCCTTGCCGACCACTCGGAGGGGCCGAGCAAGGCCATCGCCGTCGCGCTCATCCAGTAGAAGAGAGGCGGCTTGTGGAAAAAAGGCAGGCCGTCGAGCCGGGGCACCAGCCAGTTACCGGACCGAAGCATCTCGAAGGCGACGCCGACGTACCGGCCTTCGTCCGGCGCCGTCAACGGCCGGAACCAGGCCGTGGCGGCGAGCCACAGGAAGACGGCCGCACCGGCCAGGCAGGTGCGCATCCAGGCGGAGGAAGCATTCGAGGCGCCGCGCTGGGCCCCAGCCGGACTAGGGTCGAAGCCATTACCGTCGGTTCTTTCGCGGGTTTTTTTGCCTGGCTCGGCGTTCCGGATCGCTGAATCGTTGAGTTGCACCGAGTCTTTCCTCAATGCGTTTCATTCTGGGGGCAAGCCGATGCGGCTGCAACTCGTGCCCCCACCGGCGCTCCCCATCCAGCCGGATGCGGCAAATATCGGCGCATGGAATCGGACAAGGCAAGGGCTCCCGAGCGTTGATTTACCAATGAAAAAGGCCGCCAGGAAATATGTTCCTGGCGGCCTTATCGTCTTATGGTCGGTGTGAAAGGATTCGAACCTTCGACCCCTTGCACCCCATGCAAGTGCGCTACCAGGCTGCGCCACACACCGAAGCTCGTCATTATAGCAAGCGCAAATCACCGGACGGCGGTCAGCATCTGGCGAATTTCAAGCAATTCCTGACGCAGCGCCTGCAGGCGCAGCAGCGCCTCGGAAGCCCCTGCCGGTTCGAACGCGGGTTCGACGGCGGCCTCCGCCGAGGAAACTGGAGGGCTTGCCTCTTGCGCGTTTCCTGGGGCCGGTCCGGACGCCTCAAGCACCCTGTCGGCGCTTGTCGTCTTGCGGCGTCCGCGTTCGAGTTGCGCGAGTTCCTGCAGCCGGTTGCGCGCGCCATTGATGGTGAAGCCCTGGTCATAGAGCAGCTCGCGGATGCGGCGGATCATGAGCACTTCGTGGTGCTGGTAATAGCGCCGGTTGCCGCGCCGCTTCATGGGCCGCAGCTGCGTGAATTCCTGCTCCCAATAACGCAGCACATGCGGCTTGACGTCGCAAAGTTCGCCCACCTCACCGATGGTGAAATAGCGTTTGGCGGGTATGGCTGGAAGCGTTTTCTCCATTGGACTCAGCAGTGTGCACGCAATGCGGGCGAGCGTACTCCAGCCCGCTCAGGCACGCCATCCGTTCATTCGCCGCCCACGCTCCATTCGGCTTCCGCTCCCGTGCCGCCCTGGATCTGCTCCTTCAGCTTGGCGCTGGCATGGAAGGTCGCGACGCGGCGCGCACCGATCGGTATGGCCTCGCCGGTGCGCGGATTGCGTCCCGGGCGCGGCGCCTTGACGCGGATCTGGAAGTTGCCGAAACCGGAGATCCTGACATCGTCGCCTTCGATCAGCGCATCGGAGATCAGCGTGAAGAAGGCCTCGACCATGTC
>JAQGLP010000461.1 GCA_028292835.1 Variovorax sp. | reverse complement strand
TGCCTTCAAGCCGTTGCTTCCAGATGTCGGGCAGTCCGTCGTAGGCTGCATGCATGTTGCAGAAGGCGGTATTGCCGAGAGGCTGGCCGTCACGGTGCGGAATCTTGATGCCGTAGAGCACGTTGGTGAACGCGATCATCCGGTTGTAGGACATGTCGGTGTGCCAGTCCTGGCCGGCATCGGACAGACCGAGCGGCTTGCCGTTCTCGACGATGTTGGAGAGCACCATCACCTCGGGCAGACCCGGCTCCTGGTAGGCACCCGCAACGTTGACTTCGAGGCGGCCGAAGTTCTGCGAGAAGTCGCGCAGCTGCGCGGCCGTCAATGTCTGTTTCGGATAGCTGAGCACCCCGTACTGGCCCAGCGCCTGCAGCAACTGCTGGAAGACGTCGGCGGACAGCGGCTGCGCGAGGTCGAGGCCTTCGACGCGAGCGCCGAGCGTGGCGTTGCCGGGAACGATTCGCATGGTCATGGTGAGGGATCTCCTTGATGGGTGAAGGCAGGGTCGGCCGTGATCAGTACGCGGTGTCGAGAAGCGCGCGGATCTCGTGCGCATCGGCGACGCGGCGCGGGTTGTAGTACAGGCCGCGCTCGCGCATGGTCTTGGCCGCGATGCGGTCAAGCGTTCCGGGGGGCACGCCGATGTCGCGCAGCCGCGTGGGCACCCCGATGTCGGCCTGCAGCGCTTTCACCGCGTGAACGAGCGCAGCGGCGTCATGGCCCGCGCCCAGCGACACGGCAGCGCGCGCCAGTGGGTGCGCCGCGGCCGGTGCATTGAAGGCGATGACGTGGGGCAGCATCACGGCGTTGGCATCCCCATGGCCGACACCTGTCACGGAGCCGATGGCATGGCAGATGGCGTGGTGCAGGCAGGTGCGCGCATTGACCAGCACCCGCCCCGACAGATGCGCGGCATACAGCAGCGCGGCACGCGCGGCAGTGTCCTGCGGTTCGCGAT
The DNA here is from genome assembly GCA_028292835.1 of Variovorax sp. GTDB lineage: Bacteria > Pseudomonadota > Gammaproteobacteria > Burkholderiales > Burkholderiaceae_C > Variovorax. Next base: position 4,348 of record JAQGLP010000461.1, on the reverse strand, counting down.
GCACGGCGGGCAGTGCTTCTGCGAAACGTGCCATCGCGTCGAGCGCCAGTGTTTCGGCCAGCGGCGAGCGCTCCAGCGAATAGAGACCCTCGATACAGTGGGCCAAGCCGTTCATGCCGGTGGCGCACATCAGGGCCGCCGGCACTTCGAGATTGGCGCGTGGATCAATCAGCACCAGACGCGCTGCGAGCTGGATGTCGGTAAACAGCAGCTTGGCACCGTCGGCGTCGCGCACGCCGAGCGATGCCGTCACCTCCGCGCCCGAGGCGGTGCCGGGAATCGAGACGATCGGCAGCTTGAGTGCCACCAGCCGCGGCGCAACCAGCGTGGCGGGCGGCGTGAACCGCACCGCATGATCGGCCAACCGGCCGCCTTCGGCCATCAGCAGCGCGATGGCCTTGGCGGTGTCCGATGCGCTACCGCCTCCGACGGCGACGAAACCGTCGATGCCGTCCACGATCGCCTGCGCGGCCAACCGCTCGACCAAGCTTACGCTCGAATGCGCAGGCACCGGCTCGGTGCGCACGTGCAGCATGTCGCCCAGCGCGCCAACCACACCGGCGAACACTGCCGAGCGTTGCGTGCGAGCACCTGCGAGCAGCAGCGGCCGTGCGATGCCGAGCGAGCCGAGCTCGTTCCGGAGGTCGTCGATGGCACCATCTCGCAACACCAGCCGGGTCGCCGCGTCGCGGTGCACGAACGAAGTCGGCAGCGTGGTCATTCAGTGAAGGTGAAGGCCGTCACCATACGTTGTTCGGCGATGCGCCAGTCGTGGCCTGGATCGCGCCGGAACATGGTTGTCGTCAGGTTGAATCGCAGCGGCCCGGCAATGGAAGGTGGCGCGCTGCCGGGCTGCGTGGCCACGGGGTAACGGTAGGCGGTCATGTAGGTCTCGACTTCGGCCGACGCACTTTCGAGGGCGCTGACATAGGTGTTCGTCAGGACATGGCGGGTGTCGATATCGAGCGCGCGAGCTTCGAGCGCAGCCAGCACGGCAGACTTGCCTTCAAGCCACTGGCCCTGGCGCAGCCAGCGGCAGTCGTCGGTAAAGAGCGCCAGCAGCCGGTCATAGCGCCGCATGTCGAGCGCGTGGAAGAAGGCGTGCAGCACCTGCGTGAGCTCGGCAAGCGCCGGCGCGGTAACGGTGGATGGAACGGCGGTCATGTGCTCAAGTTTAGGAATTGGCTTGCCCGACAACGCACCGTGTTTGACAATCCAAGGTTTGCGATCTGGAAACCTTGACCGTGACCCGCGCCGACAATCGCCTTCCGCAACCCTGACCCGACCTCTTGGATCGTCTTCGCTGCCTCCAGATCTTCACCGAAGTCGCGCGCTGCGGCAGCTTCGTGCGTGCCGCCATGCAACTGTCGGTTTCGCGGGCGACTATCACCAAGCACGTGGCATGGCTTGAGGCGTCGATGGGGGCGCAGTTGCTCAAGCGCACCTCCAAGCAGGTCGCGCTGACCGAGGCCGGCGCCCGCGTCCTGGAGGCCGGACGCGATCTGCTCGAGCGCTACGAAGCCATCGAAGGGGAGGTGCGCGACGTCGTGGACCTGCCGCGCGGCGCAATCCGCGTGGGCACGCCGCCGTCCTTCGGGGCCTATCACCTGATGCGGCTGGTAGCGCAGTTCACCCATCGCTATCCCGACATCGAGGTGACAGTGGTGCATGACGATGGCCGTTCGGATCTGGTCGCGGAGGCGCTCGACCTGTCGATCCGCATTGCGCCGTCACTCGAGGACGCGAGCTATGTCGCGCAATCGCTGCTGAAGTCGCCCCAGGTTGTGGTGGCGGCGCCGGCCTATCTCAAGGCGCACGGCCGCCCGGCCACGGTGGCCGACCTGGCGCGCCACAACTGCCTGGTGCACATCATCAAATCGGGGGCGGGTGTATGGAAGTTCGCCAGCGACCCGCCACGGGAAATCCGCGTGCGCGGGACTGTGCGATCCAATCTGGGCGACGCGCTCAAACAGGGCGCCCTGCTGGGCATCGGCATTTCGCTACACCCCTACTACATGGTTTCTGACGAGCTGCGAGCCGGCACGCTCGAAGCGCTGCTGCCCGGCTGCGTGCCGGAGGAACTCGACATTAACGTCGTGTTCTCCACACGCCGCAACATGCCGGCGCGGGTCCGGCATCTGCTGGAATTCCTGAAGGAGTGGTCGCGTCATCCGCCGGACTGGGCCTTGGCGACCGTCCGAACCAAGTGACGTTCTTCCCCATATCCGCTCAGTTCCAGGGCGCTGCTGAAGAAGCGCCAGCTTTTTGGTTTTTGGACGGTTGAGTGAGCCGTTTCACGCCTTCGGTCTGCAGATCGAGTTGATTGATGCCCCATTATTGGTCTGGTGCGCGAGCCTTTCGGCGCGCTGGGCGCCGTTACAGACGCACCTGTGCCAACAATCGCCTGCGGCCGAGGTAGAGATTGGTCAGTGCCAGCGCGTTGAAGGCACGCGTGGCGTTCTTTTCCAGGCCGTGGTAGCGCACCTTGGCAAACCCCACAGACGCTTGACCATGCCACAGATATGTCCATCTGCGCACGGATCCGTGACTTGTTGCCTCGCCCAGCCCCTGTGCCCGACGCTGCGCATAATTGATCAGAATACCTTGCGCATACGTATGTGGGTATCGAATCAGTCGACCGAGGGCGTTGTCGGCGCCGGTCCAGCCTACAGCGGGACCGATCGCCTCCAGGCGTCTGTCGCGCTGACCGTACCAGAGCCTGCAAGCACGCCACCAGGGTGCCGGGCGGCCGTCTTTGTGACAAGGGGGTGGTTATGCGCTTTTTCGTGCTTCACCAAACCTCTGACCGTCCCAGTCCGAAGATCCCAACTGCCGCAGCCCCGCAGGAGCAAGACCGCCGCCGAAGCGGCCATGGCTTCACGGCCCCGGTTTCGCACGCAAGAAAAGCCCCAGGCTACCTCATGGCGTCAGCCAAGCGTAATAGCCGATCCCTTCGAATCGGAATTCCGGATAATTGTTCTGCACGACGTCACGTTCCTGCGCACTGATCGTATAGAAGTGCGTGCCCGTCCGCAGGTTGTAGAAGCGGAACATCGGCGTGGATGCATTGATCACCCCCAGACTGGCATACCAGCTGGTGCCCTCAAAGGAGAACCAGGGATAATTCGCTTGCACATTCGAGCGCTCGTCCCCGCTGATGGTATAAAAATGGGTGCCGGTCGCGGTGTTGTAGAAGCGATAGACTGGGCTTCGATCCGACGCCGAATCGCCGTATGCGTAGAAGGCGATGTTTTCATCGCTGAACTGCGGGTAGTTGGCCACCCGGATGCGCTCTTCTAAACTGGGGGTATAAAAATGCGTTCCCGTCTGCCGATTGTAAAGGCGGTAGACGGCAATGCGCTGAGTGCTGGGCGCAGCTTCGAGCCACTGCGCAAGCGAAGCTCTGTAAGCCAGGTCAAAACGGCCATAAGTATTTGTGCCTCCCGGATTACTGCAGGATGCGTTTCCACCCCACAATTGACCAATCAAATATGAGCTGCCATTGACCGTGGCAAACAACCCCGAGCCGCTGCTGCCCCCTTCAACGGTTCCCTTGTACCAAGTTGCATTGATATAACTACCATCCTGACTGCTGGCAGCATTGCAATTAAAGGCGCCGCCGCCCGCCGCGATACAGGACTGATATCCCGCCACGTTGCCGACGCTGTATTTTTGCAAATCGCCCCTGGGGTGATGAACCCCGAACACTTCAACACCGACATTTGGCAATGCCGGTGCCCATCCGGCATAAACCGCGCCCAACGGAGGAGCAGAATTCAGTCGCCTGAAGGACGTGTCGGTGTTGGTGCTGGCGTACAGCAGGGCGGCACCGCCGTACACCGTTTTCCTGCTGGCACTGACCTGGCCGCTGTTGCAGGACGAGGCACGAAAAAACCAGTCTGTTGTGAGACTGGAAGCCACCGTTTGACTGGAAATACAGTGGTTGGCACTCAGAAAATAAGGCGTTCTCGATGATGCACGGTCGTTCAACAGGGTGCCGCTGCACAGATAGGAGGACCCGCCGACCACAAAGCTCATCCGTGCAACGGATCTGCTCTGGTCGTCGTAGGCAGCATTGCAGGCCACATCAAGGTTGCATGTGCCGGCGTCTCCAATGGCTTTCTCGGTCAATACGGTCTGATCCTCGATCTTCGTGAATACATGCGAAATCTGCGGAACGGCGATTTGAACTGCCTCGGAACTGACGCCCGCCGGCACTTCGACTTCCATCGTGACCCTGTCATCCCCCAGGTCCGGCGACCAGTATGTTCGCGCGGCCTCGCTGGAGTCCCCGGCATCGAGGTTGCGCTGGACCATCAGCATGATTTCTCGACCGGAGATCTCGAAC
>JAQGLP010000457.1 GCA_028292835.1 Variovorax sp. | reverse complement strand
CGATTTCATGCACCAGCTCACCCGCTGCGTCGGGGCGGACGAGCGGCTGGTGGTCGACTACAGCCAGGGGGAGCTGCAGTGCGGCGACGTGTTCGTGCTGCTGTCCGACGGCGTGCACGGCATGCTGGGCGAGGCACAGCTGCGGCGCATGCTGCGCGACGGCCTTGCCGGAGGAAGCCCGGCACAGGCACTCAGCGAGGCCCTGGTGCAGGGCGCGGCGGCGAAAGGCGGGCGCGACGACGCCACCGCGCTGGTGCTGCGGCTGCAAGGCGCCAGCGAAGCGACGCTGCGGGACGAGCAACGGCAGTCCCGGACGCTGCCCGCGCCCGCACGCCTGAAGGTGGGCGACATGCTCGACGGGCTGGCGGTGACGGCGCTGGTGGCGGACAACGGCATCCATCTCCTGTACCAGGTGCGCGAACCCCGCTCGCGGCGCCTGTATGCGCTCAAGACGCTGAATCCGAAGCGCGCTTTCGACCCCGAGGAGCGCGCCACCTTGGCGCATGAGGCCTGGCTGGCCAAGCGCATGCAGAGCGGCCGCGCGGGCGAGCATCTGGTGCACCTGCAGACCGTGCCGCCCGCGGGCGGCACGCCGAGCGCCTTCTATCTCGTCTACGACTGGCACAGCGGCGAAACGCTGCAGCAGATGCTCGACCGCAAGCACCGCTTCACGGCGCAGCAGAGTGTGGAGGTGGTCCGGCAGGTGGCCCATGCGCTGGGCCGCATGCACCGGCAGGGTGTCATCCATCGCGATATCAAACCCGCCAATCTCCACCGGGGCGATGACGGCGTCGTGCGCGTGCTCGATCTGGGGGTGGCGCTGAGCGGGCGCGAGCCTCCCGCCACGCGCGCACTGCACGCCGGCACCCCCAGCTACATCAACCCAGAGCAATGGGGCTTCGGCACGGCCGCGAGGGGCGGAGCGGCGCCCGAGCCGCCGGATGCGCAGAGCGATCTGTTCGCGCTGGGCGTCACGCTCTATCAACTCCTGACTGGCGGACGCCTGCCCTATGGCGAGGTGGTGCCCTACCAAGTAGGGCGCTACCGCCGCGATCCGGTGGCGCCCAGCCGGCACGACCCGCAGGTGCCGATCTGGCTCGACCACGTGGCCCTCAAGGCCGTGGCGCTCGACAAGCGCCAGCGCTTCGAGACAGCGGAGGAGTTCCTGCTGGCGCTGGAGCGGGGGGCGCCCCGCGCGCTCCCGGCGCCACCGGCATCGCCCCTGCTGCAGCGCGACCGCGTCGCCCTCTGGAAGATCGGGCTGGCGGTGAGCGTGCTGCTCAACCTGCTGCTGGTGTACTGGTTGCTCTTCCTTCCCCGCTGAAGCCGGCCGTCCGGGATCCTGCGCGCATCACGCGTCAAGATGCGACGCGGGCGCGGCCGCCTTTTTCGGCCCAGGTGCGCGTCCAGCGGATCTGGATGAAGCTCAGAAGGACCAGCATCACGGCGGCGCACACCGCCATCAGCACGAAACCCCAGAGATAAGTGCCTGTGTACTGCTTCGAGAGGCCCATTGCGCCGGGCACCACGCCGCCGCCCAGTGCGCCGATCTCGCCGATCATCGAGCCGGCCACGGCGGTCGTGAGCGGCCAGCGCAGCGGCACCAGCTGGAACAGCGCGCCGTTGCCGGCCCCCAGTGCCGCGAAGCACACGAGGATCAGCAGCATCGTGACCGTCAGGGAGCGCTCGGCGAACCCGCAGAGCACCAGCGTGACGGCCACCGTCAGCAGCACGCCGGTGAGCGTGTTCACACCGCCCCACAGGTCCGACAGCCAGCCGCCGAAGATGCGCAGTGCCGCCCCCATGAAGGCGACGAGCATGGTGAGCTGGCCCGCCTGCACCTTGCTCACGCCGAACTGGTCGTAGAAATAGCTGGGCAGGAAGCTGGTCAGGCCGATGAAGCCGCCGAAGGTCACGGCATAGATCAGGCTGAAGGCCCAGCCGTCTTTCTCGAACAGGCAGGCGACGTGTTCCCTGAGGCTGGCGTGCTTGTCCAGGTCGGTCGGCTCCCTGGCGAACACGATCATCACCGCCATCGGCAGCAGGATGCCGATGGCCGCCGCGCCATACACCGATTGCCAGCCCCAGGCCTGCGCCAGCGGCGGGGCCAGCAGGGCGCACACGGCCGTCCCCACGTTGCCGGCCCCCACCAGCCCCATGGCCAGTCCCTTGTAGCGCGGCGGGAACGAGCCCGAGCCGAGCGACAGGGCCACGCCGAAGCTGGCGCCCGCGATGCCCAGCAGCACGCCCATCGCGATCAGGTCGGCGAACGAGTTGACCATGAAGTAGCCGTACAGCATGGCCAGGCAGATGCCCGACATCTCCACCAGCGTCGCGTTCTTGCGGCCGATGTACTGCGCCAGCACGCCGAGCGGGAAGCGCATCAACGCCCCGGCGAAGATCGGCACCGACAGCATCAGCCCTTTCTGCGCCGCCGTCAGGTGGTAGGCCTCGGAAATGAACGGCGCCATCACGCCGTTGATGACCCAGACGGCACAGGAAAACATGAAGTAGAAAAACGCCGAGCCCAGGGTGGGTGCGTGTCCCGATCGCAGGAAACTGCGAAAGCCCGTCATGGGGCGCTCTCCCTGATGGGGAGGGCGCGGCCGCGCTTCGTAGGGCCGCGTGGCCGGCGAGGAGGGGGGCAGATCGGTCATGAGGCAAGCTCCAGGGGAAAGGCGAGCTGAAAAACAAAAGGCATCCTCGCCGTGCGGGCCGTTCGAGAGAACAAGCCTTGACGGAGGGGACGCCTTTGTCCGGTTCGGCGGGCCGCGCCCGCCGTTGGGAGCCGCCTGCCTGGGGACCTTTCTCGGTCCATGTCTTCTACCGTTGCAAGCTGCGTGCCAGCTGAAGCGGACCTGCCTCTGCTATCAAAAAAATAGCTACATATCAAGTACAGGAAAGCGATGGCGCGCGATTCGACGCGATTTTGAGTACGGCACCCTTGTTGTGCGTCGCACCAATTTGAGCTGTCGGCGTGCTCGCGGCCAGCGCCTCAAGGGACCGGTGGGGCACTGATCGACAGATAGTCCGCCATCGACAGCAGCGATTCGGCCACCTCGACCAGGCGCCGCCCCTGGTTCATCGCGGTCTGGCGCAGCATCTTGTGCGCTTCCTCCTCGCTCAGGCGGCGGTGCGCCATCAGCAGCCCCTTGGCACGCTCGACCAGCTTGCGCTCGTTGAGCGAGGCGCGGACGGTCTCCAGCTCCGCGCTCACGATCTGCAGCCGGCGCGACTGGACCTGCATCATGTCGAGCACCGCGCGCTCCAGCTGGCGGCCGTAGGCGGTGGAGGCCATCTCACCCTGCGTATCGTCGAAGAACACGGCGGCGGACGGTGAGGCGGCAAGGTCGTCGGCCTGTGGCGCCCAGGTCGCCAGGAGATGCTGGTGTCGTTGCAACTCGCGGCGGGCCTGCGCCGCCTTGCGACCGCACCGTTCCCGCAACTCGGTGGCCAAGTGCTCCTCGACAGTCTTCATGGCGTCGATGCGGCGTGTGCAGCAGTCGAACCAGGCCTGGCTGAGCAGAGGGTCGAACGCGCGGCCGGCGGGTGCGGGACCGACGCGGCGCAGCCGTTCGAGCTCGGCCAGCCCAGAGCCGCCTTGGCTGGCACGCCATATTTCGAGCAATGCCGCGTCCGAGAATTCGGCGAAGACCTCGAAGCAGCGCTCCTGAGATTCGATCAGGTGCTGCCAGTGCTGTCGTCGTTCTTCGACATCGCCTTCCAGGGCGAGTGCGGCGGCCCCGAAGGCACGTTCTTGGCCCGCAAATTCCTTGCCCTGCATGAAATTGAACATGGCCACCAGGAGCTTGGAGACCTCCGGGTCGGCCGCACCGTCGGCGGCTTCGAACACCACGGCCAGCAACCCCGCAATGAGCTTGGTGAAGGCCGCCGTCGCCTGCGTAGCCTGCAATTGCGGTGTGCCGATGCGCTGTCGCAGTGACGGCAGCGCATCCAGGCCCGAAAGCACCCAGGCGACTCGGCTGAACAGGCGCGCGCCGGTGCGGTGCATCTGCGTCTCTAGCTGGTCGAATTGGGCGCGCACCTGCGCCTCGAACTCCCGGGACTCGGCGACCTGCCGTTCGAGCCGGACGGCGAGGCGCTCGCCGCCGGAGGTCAGCCAAAGATTGGAAAGGCCCCGTTCCCGCTGCAGGGCATGGACGAGGCAGCCGACCGCGACCACCAGTTCGCTGGTGTGCCCGAGCTGGTCCAGCTCGTCGATTTCACAACGCTTGGCGGCAATCAGAAAGCGCAGGCCAGATTTCATGATGGCGGAAGAAAGACTGCGGAGGCAAGCGCCATGCAATATTCGTGCCTCGGCGTCTCCTGGGTGAAGGCGAGAGGCACAAAGGATGCGTGTCCCGTACACTGCGCGGCCTTTCAGCTTTCAACGCCGCATGCCTGCTCATCCAGGCCTCCGGGCGGCGCGTTTCAAGAGAATGAATTTCCGCTTTGTTTGCCGCCGCCAGGTCTTGAAAACGGGTGCGCTGATGCTGTGCGCGGCCGCTCTGACGCGAGGTCCGGCGGTTCACGCGCAGGCTGTCGCCCCGATTCGGCTGGCACTGATCGAGAGCATGAGCGGCCCCTTCGCCAACACGGGCGAGGCGGTGGTCCGCAACCTGCTGTGGGCGGTGGAGCGCGTCAATGCGCGGGGCGGGGTCCGGCTTGCGGGTGGCGCGCGGATGCTGCAGCTCGACCGCTACGACAGCAAGGGCCAGAACGAGGAGGCGCTGTCGGCGCTGCGCTCGGCGCTCGACGACGGCGCGCGCATCGTGCTGCAGGGCAACTCGTCGGTCACGGCGGCGGCCCTGCTCGATGCCATCGACAAGCACAACGAGCGCGATCCGGCGCGCCGCGCGATCTTCCTCAACTACTCGGCGGTCGATCCGGCGCTGACCAACGAGCGCTGCAGCTTCTGGCACTTCCGCTTCGAC
>JAQGLP010000455.1 GCA_028292835.1 Variovorax sp. | reverse complement strand
CGGCCGACGGCGGCAGCATCCTGTTCTCGGGCGAGGACACCACCGACGTGCACGTGCGCGAGCGCCAGGTCGGCTTCGTGTTCCAGCACTACGCGCTGTTCCGGCACATGACGGTGTTCGAGAACGTGGCCTTCGGCCTTCGCGTCAAGCCGCGCAGCCAGCGCCCGAGCGATGAGCAGATCAAGAAGAAGGTGCACGAGCTGCTCGGGCTGGTGCAGCTCGACTGGCTGGCCGACCGCTATCCGTCGCAGCTCTCGGGCGGCCAGCGCCAGCGCATCGCGCTCGCGCGCGCGCTGGCGGTCGAGCCCAAGGTGCTGCTGCTGGACGAGCCCTTCGGCGCGCTGGACGCCAAGGTGCGAAAGGAATTGCGCCGCTGGCTGCGCCGACTGCACGACGAGCTCAACGTGACCAGCATCTTCGTCACGCACGACCAGGAGGAGGCGCTCGAGGTGGCCGACCGCGTGGTGCTGATGAACCGCGGCAACATCGAGCAGATCGGCTCGCCGCAGGACGTGTGGGACCACCCGGCCAGCCCCTTCGTCTACGGCTTCCTGGGCGACGTGAACCTGTTCCACGGCCGCGCCCACGAGGGCGAGGTGCAGGTCGAGGGCATCCGCATCGCGGCGCCCGAGCACAGCCGGGTGCAGGACAGCAAGGCGCTGGCCTATGTGCGGCCGCACGACCTGGAGATCGCCCGGTACGTGCCGGCTGCGGGCGGCGCCGGCGCCGGCGCAGGGCGACCCCGCGGCATCGTGGCCACCATCGAGCGCGCCATCGTGGTCGGGCCGATCGCGCGGCTGGAACTCGAACCCCTGGAGGCGAATCCAGACAATCCAGCGTCCGGAACCATCATCGAAGCGCAACTCCCTGCGCAACAGTTCCGGGACATGGGCCTGCGCGAGGGCGACCAGGTGGTCGCCACGCCGCGCCGGGCCCGTGTCTTCGTTGAAGGAAACTGAATTGTTCGACTGGTTTTTCGGGACGCCGCGCCGCGCCTGGCTGCTCCTCTGCGCCGCCTGCATCGGCATGCTGGCTTTCGGGCTCTACCTCCAGCACGTCGTCGGGCTGGAGCCGTGCCCGATGTGCATCGTGCAGCGCTATGCTCTCGTTTTGGTAGCACTCTTCGCAGCACTGGCGGGCGCCAGCGGGCGAAAAGGCTTGCAGCTCGCGGGCGGCGCGCTGGCCCTGCTCGCCGCGCTCGGCGGTGCCTACACCGCGGCGCGCCAGAGCTGGCTGCAATGGCATCCGCCCGAGGTGGTGTCCTGCGGGCGCGACCTCTACGGGATGATCGAGACCTTTCCCTTGAAGCGCGCGCTGCCGATGATCTTCCGGGGCGGCGGGGACTGCAGCCAGATCGACTGGACCCTGCTGGGGCTGTCGCTGGCCAACTGGTCGTTCATCGCATTCAGCGTGCTCGGCGTCCTGCTGCTGGCCTTGCTTGTCTTGCCGGCCCGCCGTCAAGGCGCCGCGCGGGCGCCGCGCGCGGCCTGAGCGGCAAGCCCCGCGGACGCGGCGCCACTGCCACTACCGCGGCACCATCGAAAACAGCGGCCCGAGGCTGCCCAGCAGCCAGCTCTGGCTGAAATCGAGCGCCGCCCGGCGGTATTTCTCGTCGGCCTGCGCGGCCAGCAAGTCGAGCCGGGCCACCACCTTGGAGAGTTCGCGGTCGGCCACCAGGTTGCGGCCGCGCTCGCCGATCTCGGTGGACAGCAGCAGCGGCTGCCCGTTGGCGTCGGTCCTGGAGGCCAGCAGCCACAGCGAGATTTCCATGTTGCGCGCGGCCCGATAGGCGTTTTCGGCATTGACGCCGTCGATCATCGTCTGCTCCCAGGTGTCGCCGTTGGCCTGCCTGAGCATCGTGACCCAGCCCACCACCAGCGCCGCCACGCGGTCACCCTGGAAAGCCTGCGGCCCGGGCTCAAGGGCCATGCGAATGGCCTCGACGCCGGTGGCACCGTGAAGCTCGGGCAGTGGCGTGCCCTGCATGACGGCGTCCCACACCCGCTGGGTGGCCTCGTCGGCGCTCGGGGCCCATTTGCGCCATTCGCGCGGATTGCGGCGGTACAGCGTGAGCTGAACGCGGCGGATCGACTGCAGGTTGTCGCGCAGCGCCAGGTTCGCGACGCGGTTGGCGCCCGACTGCAGCCACTCGCGGTTGCGGTAGGCGTCGGCGCGTTGGGTCGAGTCCAGGGTGCTGCAGCCACCCAGGCAGAACGCGATCGCGGCCACGAACGCGCGCGGCAAGGCGGCCGCGTGCCGTGACGAAACGGGAGCTTGAAACGAACGGTGGCGCATGGCCCGCACGTTATCATTCCGGCCTCCGGCAGCGGCATCCGAACCGCGTATTTGTCTTCAGGAATCCCCATTCGGCCGGGTGCCCTGGCCCGTCGATCATCCCCCGTGCGCCTCAGTTCCATCAAGCTCTCCGGCTTCAAGTCGTTTGCCGAGCCCACCCATTTCGTGCTGCCGGGGCAACTGGTCGGCGTGGTCGGGCCCAATGGCTGCGGCAAGTCCAACATCATGGACGCGGTGCGCTGGGTGCTGGGCGAATCGCGCGCGAGCGAGCTGCGCGGCGAGTCGATGCAGGACGTGATCTTCAACGGCAGCACGACGCGCAAGCCCGCCAGCCGCGCCAGTGTGGAGCTGGTGTTCGACAACGCCGACCACCGCGCCGGCGGCCAATGGGCGCAGTTCGCCGAGATCGCCGTCAAGCGCGTGCTGACGCGCGACGGTGCCTCCGGCTACCACATCAACAACCAGCCGGTGCGCCGGCGCGACGTGCAGGACGTGTTCCTGGGCACCGGCCTCGGGCCGCGCGCCTACGCCATCATCGGCCAGGGCACGATCAGCCGCATCATCGAATCCAAACCCGAGGAACTGCGCCTGTTCCTCGAAGAAGCCGCAGGCGTGTCCAAGTACAAGGAACGCCGCCGCGAGACCGAAAACCGCCTGCACGATACCCGCGAAAACCTGACCCGCGTGGAGGACATCGTGCGCGAGTTGAGCGCGAATCTGGAGAAGCTCGAAGCCCA
>JAQGLP010000450.1 GCA_028292835.1 Variovorax sp. | reverse complement strand
CCGACCGGGCGAGCGAGGTGGCGCGCGGCCTGCTGGCGGCTTTGGCGAGCGCGCCGGCGGCGACCGTGCGCCGCGTTTTGAGGAGCGCGGCCCGCGTTTGGGCGACACCGCCTTCCGTGCCCAACGCGATGCGCTCGAGCACGCGCAGGCTGCCTTGCGCAAGCTGGCCGCGCAAGCCCATGGCGAGGCGCTGACGCAGTTGCTTGGCGCCTGGGAGCGGCGCGACGCGGCGCAGCTGCCAAGCCTGCAGGAGCTGGGCCGCACGATCTCGCCGGCGGTGCGCGGCGGCTGGTCGCAATCGCTCGGCGGCGCGCCGTCGGACAATGCGGCCGAGGCCCTGCTGCGGCTCGAAATCGCGGCCGAGGTGCCGACGCCGGCCGACCAGATCGACGCGCGCCGCGCCCTGCAGCTCAAGCTGCTGACCCGCCGCAACGACCCGACTCCGGTACAAACCTGGGGCCAGGACGCCGCCGCCGTGCTAGCCTCGCCCTATGAGGCGAGTAGCGCGCGTCGTTTCCAGAATGCGCTGAAAGTCCTGCTCCGGGGGTGATCGTCATGCCGTCGCGCACCGTGCCTTGCCAGCGTTTCCCCTGGGTCGCCTCCCTGGCCTCGGGCGCCGGGCTCGGCCTGGTGGCGGCGCTTGCGCTGTCCGGCTGCGGATTGCTGCCCCGACCCGGTCCGCTGCCGGGCCAGAGCGAACCCGGCGGCCCCGTCCTGAGTCCCGCGCAAAAGGAGGCCGAGGCGGAGCTGCCCGATCCGGTGCGCAGGATCTCGCCGCAGACGCCCGCCGTGCGCGCCTACCGCAAGCTGGGTGCCGGCCACCTCTACCAGCGCTATGCCAGCCGCATCCACAAGGGCAGCATGCCGCCGCTGGTGTATGCCGTCGCGGTGGTCGAAACCCATCTGGATGCCAACGGCAACGTCCTGCAGGTCACGTTCATGCGCGCCCCATCGCATGCGCCGGAGGTCAGCCTCGAAATCGTCGATCTCATCAAGAAAGCCTCGCCGCTGCCGCCGCCCGGCCGTGTCGGCGCGCACACCTATGTCGAGACCTGGCTCTGGGACAAGAGCGGCCAGTTCCAGCTCGACACCCTCACACAGGGGCAGCGCAGCCGCTGAGCCTGGGGCGCTGTTTTTCTGAACGCGCTGTGCGCTCAGGCCGGATCTGGCTTGAAAAAGGCGTCGAACAGCGCCAGCAGCGCCGGAAATTCGGCGGCAAAGCGCGGGCGGTTGACAAAGTAGGCCTCGCACGCCACGGCGAAGAACTCGCCCATGGATTCGGCGCCATAGACGTCAAGCCACGGCGGTTCACCGCCGAAGCGCTCGGCCCGGATGGTGAGTTCGCGAAAATCGTCGTAGGCCGGCTGCAACACGCGCATCCAGGCCGCGCGCGCGGCGAGCGCGGAGCGCGTCCCGGCAAAGCCCGGTGGCAGCGGTGGGCAGCCGTCGGCGCCGCCGTCCCGCAGGTCGATCTTGTGGGCGAACTCATGGATGACCACGTTGTAGCCGCGTTCGGTCGTGATGCCGCCCGCCAACACGTCCTGCCAGCTCAGCATCACCGGGCCGCGGTCCATCGCCTCGCCGGCCAGCACCTCGTCGTACTCGTGCACTACGCCGGCCTCGTCAGTCACGTGGCGGTGCGCCACGGCTTCGGCCGGATGCACCACGATGCCCACGAAGTCGCCGTACCAGGCCAGGCCGCCCTTCAGGTGCAGGAGCGGCAGCACCGCCTGCGCGGCGATGGCGAGCGCCACCTCGTCGGTGATGGCGAAGCCGTGCGCGCCGTGGAACCGCTTGTCGCGCAGGAACTCGGCCGCCAGCTGGCGCAGCCGGGCCGCTTCGGCCGCCGGCCGGTCGGCAAGGAAGGGGTAGCGCGCCAGCGTGGCCCGCCAGGCAACATCGGGGATGGGCGGCGCGGCGCGCAGGCGGCGGAGCCAGCGGAACATGGCGGCCCCAAGGTGGATAGCGCGGCCGGGGCTGATCAGCCCGCGCGACCGGGCGCGTGGCGACCCGCCACGGCGGCGCCGACATGCGTCTTTTGACAGTGCATCGGCCTGCTGTCGCTCACCGCAGGTCCACCCGCTGCGCGCCGGCCGCCGACAGGCACAGCACCTGTGCCCGCGGCCGCTCGCCTGCGACGTCCCAGTCGCTCAGCACGATGCGCCGCAGACCGTCGCCCAGGTCGTGCGTGGCGGGATGGTGCGTGTGGCCATGCACCAGCGTGCGGGCATTGACGCGCCGCAGCCAGTCGCGTGCGGCAGAGGCATCGACGTCGGCCCAGGCCGCCCCGGGGTCGCGCTTGCGCGCCTCGCTGCGGTCGCGGATCTGGCGCCCCAGGGCCCAGCGCTCCTCCAGCGTGTGCGCCAGGAACGCCCGCTGCCAGGGCGCGCCGCGCACTTCGTCGCGAAAACGCAGGTACTCGACGTCGTCCAGGCAGAGCAGGTCGCCGTGGCTCAGCAGCCAGCGTTCGCCGTGCAGCGTCAGAACGGTCGGGTCACCCAGCAGCGTGAAGCCGCACTGCGCGGCCAGGGCAGGACCGACCAGGAAGTCGCGGTTGCCATGCATGAAGAAGACGGCGCGCCGCGCGGCGGCTTCGCGCAGCGCGGCAGCGCAGTCGGCCTCGAAGCCGGGCACGGCGGCGGCATCGTCGCCGACCCAGACCTCGAACAGGTCGCCCAGGATGAAGAGTGCGTCGGCCGGCGTGGTCCGCAGGTAGCCGAGCCACGCATCGAGCGTGGCCGGCTCACTCGCCTGCAGGTGCAGGTCGGAGACGAGGTCGACCGTGCGCCAGGTCGTCGATGCGACCAGTTCGGCGAACGGCACCACCGGGCTCACGCCAGGACGGTCGCCTTCTCGATCACCACGTCTTCGAGCGGCACGTCGTCGTGGAAGCCCTTGCGGCCGGTCTTGACGGCCTTGATGCGGTCCACCACGTCCTTGCCCTCGGTCACCTTGCCGAACACGGCATAGCCCCAGCCCTGCGCCGACGGCGCGGTGTGGTTCAGGAAATTGTTGTCGGCCACGTTGATGAAGAACTGCGCGGTGGCCGAGTGCGGCGCGTTGGTGCGCGCCATGGCGACGGTGTAGTTGTCGTTCTTCAGGCCGTTGTTGGCCTCGTTGGTGATCTCGGCGCCGCTGGGCTTTTGCGACATGCCGGGCTCGAAACCGCCGCCCTGCACCATGAAGCCGGGGATCACGCGGTGGAACACCGTGTTGTCGTAGTGCCCCTTGTTCACGTAGGCCAGGAAATTCTCGACCGACTTCGGCGCCTTGTCGGCGTCGAGTTCGAGGACGATGTTGCCGTAGTTCTTGATCTGCAGCTGGACTTTGGGATGGGTCATGGAAGTGCTCCTCTGGGGTTATTTCGCCACGACAGTGGCGGACTGGATGGTGACGGGTTCGAGCGGCACGTCCTGCATGCCACCCTTGCTGCCGGTGCGCACCGCCCGGATCTTGTCGACCACGTCGGCGCCGGCGACCACCTTGCCGAACACGGTATAGCCGTGACCGTCGGGGTTGGGCGCGTTGAGCATGTCGTTGTCCTTCACGTTGATGAAAAACTGCGAAGTGGCCGAGTTCGGGTTGCCGGTGCGCGCCATGGCAATGGTGTACTTGTCGTTCTTCAGGCCGTTGCCGGCTTCCAGCGGAACCGGTGCGCGGGTCGGCTTTTGCCGCAGGTCGGCGGTGAAGCCGCCGCCCTGGACCATGAAGCCGTCGATCACGCGGTGGAACACGGTGCCATCGTAGTGTTTGTCCCGGACGTACTGCAGGAAGTTCTCGACGGTCTTCGGGGCCTTGGCCGGCTCGAGCTCGACCACGATGTTGCCCATCGAGGTGGCCAGGCGCACACGCGGCGCGTCCGCGGCGGCATGGGCGACGAGGGCGCTGCCCAGTGCCAGCGTGGCGACGGTGGCAAGCGCCGCGCGGCGGGTGAGGGTGGAAAGGTTCAAGATCAACTCGCTTTCAAGAACGTGAATGGTGGAGGACCCACGGTTGCCACAGGCTGATGCCGGGGCGATTGATTGATGCCGGGGCTGACCGGCCAGCCGATGCACCCGGACTTGCGCCCGGACAGGACTACCGGCGCACCGGCTTGCGCGTGTTCGGCGCCGCAGGCGGCAGCGCGACGGCATCGCGCGCGGCGGGTGCGGCGAACAACTGGTGGATCAGCGCCAGCTTGGGCGCGACGGTGGTGTTGGCCGGCTCCAGCTCCTGCGCCTGGCCGTAGGACTGGGCCGCCAGCCGGGTGTACACATCGCCCAGGTTCTCGTGCGCCGTCGCGTAGCTGGGGTTGAGCCTGATGGCGGTTTCCAGCGCGTCGCGCGCCTTGTCGAACCGGCTCTGCGCAGCGTACAGCGCCGCCAGGTTGTTGTAGGGCTCGGGCAATTCGGGGAAATCCTGCGTGAGCTGGGTGAAGGCGGCGGTGGCGTCGGCCTGCCTGCCCTGTTCGTTGAGGATGACGCCGCGCAGAAAGCGCATCTGCGGATCGCGCGGCTTGCCCGCGATGTAGGCGTCGGCCTTGCCCAGCGCCTCGGCGGCCTTGCCCTGGCGCAGCAGCTGGTTGACGTCGGCATAGTCGTCGGCGCGCGCCGCGCCGGCCCACAGCGTGAGCGCCAGCACGGCCGCGCCAGCGGGCAAGAAAGAGGAAAAGCGGGAAGGGCGGTGCTGCGTCATGGAGCCTCGGGGAATGTCGCGTGCCAACGCAGCGACTGGGCCGGTGGCCGGCGCCGGAGCGGCCGTTTATACTGGAACGATTGTAGCGGAGGGGGCCCCGTCCAGCCCCCCTCGGGATCCTGTCCGAACCGCCCCCACATCCTGAGAACCTGTCGCCGTTTGCCGCTTCGGTCAAGCGCGAACTCGCCGTTGCCGAACCCATGAGCCTGCGCATCTACAACACGCTGTCGCGTGAACTGGAGACCTTTTCCCCCCTGCGGCCCGGTCAGGTTCGCATGTACGTCTGCGGCATGACGGTCTATGACTTTTGCCACATGGTCCACGCCCGTTCCATGATCGCCTTCGACGTGGTTCAGCGATGGCTCAAGGCGAGCGGCCTGCGGGTGGACTATGTGCGCAACATCACCGACATCGACGACAAGATCATTCGCCGCGCGGTCGAAAACGGCGAAAGCATCCGCGCGCTGACCGACCGCATGATCGACGCGCTGCACCAGGACGCCGACGCGCTGGGAGTCGAGCGGCCTACACATGAGCCGCGCGCCACCGACTACGTTCCCCAGATGCTCTCGATGATCGGAACGCTCGAACAAAAGGGCCTGGCCTACCGCGCGGCCAATGGCGACGTGAACTACGCGGTGCGCAGGTTTCCGGGCTACGGCAAGCTGTCGGGCAAGTCGCTCGACGAACTGCACGCCGGCGAGCGCGTGGCGGTGTCGGAGGGCAAGGGCGATCCGCTCGACCCGGTCCTGTGGAAACACGCCAAGCCCGACGAGCCCGACGAGGTGAAGTGGGCGAGCGACTTCGGCGCCGGCCGGCCGGGCTGGCACATCGAGTGTTCGGCGATGGCCTGCGAGCTGCTGGGCGAGACGCTCGACATCCACGGCGGCGGCGCCGACCTGCAGTTCCCGCACCACGAGAACGAGATCGCGCAGAGCGAGGGCGCCACCGGCCGGCCGCTGGCCAACTGCTGGATGCACAACGGCTTCATCAACATCGATGACGAGAAGATGTCCAAGAGCCTGGGCAACTTCTTCCTGATCCGCGACGTGCTGAAGAAGTACGACGCCGAGACCATCCGCTTCTTCGTGGTGCGCGCGCATTATCGCAGCCCGCTCAACTACAGCGATGTGCATCTGGACGACGCGCGCGCCTCGCTCAAGCGGCTCTACACGGCGCTGCATCTGGTGGCGCCGCAGGGAGAAGGGGTGCTCGACTGGGGCGCGAGCCCGTACGCCGCGCGCTTCAAGGCCGCCATGGACGAGGATTTCGCCACGCCCGAGGCGGTGGCGGTGCTGTTCGAGCTGGCGGGCGAGGTCAACCGCACGCGCTCGGCGGCGCTGGCCGGCCTGCTCAGGGCGCTGGGCGGCTGTCTCGGCCTGCTGCAGGGCGACCCGGCGGCGTTCCTGCAGGCCGGCGCGACGCTGGAAGAGGTCTCGATCCAGGCGTCGATCGAGGCCCGGGCGGCGGCCAAGGCCCGCCGCGATTTCGTCGAGGCCGACCGGATTCGCGCCGAACTGCTGCGCCAGGGAATCGTCCTGAAGGACGCGCCCTCGGGCACCACCTGGGCCGCGGCGCAATGAACGGTTCCTGAACGTGGTGAGCATTCCCAAAACGACTGTTGACGTCATCACGCCCATTTATTGGGCGGACGCCTGTGCCCATCTCGCGGAAAAAGACCGCGTGATGAAAAGACTCATCCCGCAGTTCGGCAACGCCTGCCTGCAATCGCGCGGCGATGCCTTCACCACCCTGGCGCGCAGCATCGTGGGCCAGCAGATTTCGGTGAAGGCCGCCCAGTCGGTCTGGGACAAGTTCTCCAGGCTGCCCAAGAAAATGACGCATGGCAATGTGCTCAAGCTGAAGGTCGATGACATGCGCGCCTGCGGGCTGTCGGCGCGCAAGGTGGAGTACCTGGTCGACCTGGCGATCCACTTCGATTCCGGCGCGGTCCACGTCAAGGCGTGGGAGGACATGTCCGATGAAACGATCATCGCCGAGCTGGTAGCCATCCGCGGCATCGGCCGCTGGACGGCAGAGATGTTCCTGATGTTCCACCTGCTGCGTCCCAACGTGCTGCCGCTGGACGATGCGGGCCTGATCAACGGCGTCAGCCGCAACTACTTCTCCGGGGAGCCCGTCAGCCGCAGCGACCTGCGCGAGGTGGCCGGGGCCTGGGCGCCTTTTTGCAGCGTGGCGACTTGGTATATTTGGCGGTCACTCGAACCGTTGCCGGTCGCGTACTGAATCCAACAACACCGAAGGAGAGCGGCTTGGCCAAACGAACCTTCCTCGATTTCGAGCAGCCGATTGCGGAACTCGAAACCAAGATCGAAGAATTGCGCTATGTCCAGACCGAGTCGGCGGTCGACATTTCCGAAGAAATCGACCAGCTCGGCAAGAAGAGCCAGCAACTCACCAAGGACATCTACGGGCAGCTCACGCCCTGGCAGATCACCAAGATCGCGCGCCACACGGAGCGGCCCTACACGCTGGACTATGTCCGCGAGATCTTCACCGACTTCATCGAGCTGCACGGCGACCGCCATTTCGCCGACGACCTGTCGATCGTTGGCGGGCTGGCGCGCTTCAACGGCACGGCGTGCATGGTGATCGGCCAGCAAAAGGGCCGAGACACCAAGGAGCGCACCGCGCGCAACTTCGGCATGAGCAAGCCCGAGGGCTACCGCAAGGCGCTGCGCCTGATGAAGACGGCCGAGAAGTTCGGGCTGCCGGTGTTCACCTTCGTGGACACGCCCGGCGCCTATCCCGGCATCGACGCCGAGGAGCGCAGCCAGTCCGAAGCCATCGGGCGCAACATCTTCGAGATGGCGCAGCTGGAGGTGCCGATCATCGTCACCATCATCGGCGAGGGTGGCTCGGGTGGCGCGCTGGCCATCTCGGTGGGCGACCAGCTCTTGATGCTGCAGTATTCGATCTACTCGGTGATCAGCCCCGAGGGCTGCGCCTCGATCCTCTGGAAGACCAGCGAACGCGCGCAGGAGGCGGCCGACGCCATGGGCATCACGGCGCACCGCCTCAAGG
>JAQGLP010000430.1 GCA_028292835.1 Variovorax sp. | reverse complement strand
ATG
The DNA here is from genome assembly GCA_028292835.1 of Variovorax sp. Lineage (GTDB taxonomy): Bacteria > Pseudomonadota > Gammaproteobacteria > Burkholderiales > Burkholderiaceae_C > Variovorax. Next base: position 3,697 of record JAQGLP010000430.1, on the reverse strand, counting down.
TGCACGTCAAGCGGCTGCGCGAATCGCTTGGCGCGGCGGCGCCGCTGCTCGAAACCGTGCGCGGCGCCGGCTACCGGCTCACCGCGCAGGCCACGGTCTGACGGGCGAGCGCGCCCGACTGTCCGCCATGTCCTGGCGCATTGCTACATTTTTAATAGCGTCATTTGCAGGCGGTGCGGGCGCCATGGCCCTCTTTGACTGGAATTTTGCGGCGCTTGGCGCATGGGTGGGGGGGCTGCTGTGGGTGCTGCTGGACACCTGGCGCGCGTGGCGGCTGCTCCAGGTACTGCGCACTGGCGCGGCCGCGCTGCCGGCGCGCGGCGCCGGGCTGTGGGGTGAGCTGGCCGAACGTATCCGCCACCAGCTGAGCGCACGCGACCGGCAGGCGCGCCAGGCCGAGACCCGCCTGGCGGAGTTCCTTGCGGCGATCCAGGCCTCCCCCCACGGCGTGGTGCTGCTCGACGAGCAGGGCCGCATCGAGTGGTGCAACCAGACGGCGGCTGCCCAGTTCGGCATCGACCCGGAGCGCGATCTGCTGCAGCACCTGTCGAACCTGGTGCGCAACCCGGCCTTTGTCGCTTACTTGGCGTCCTGGAACTACAGCCGCGACGTGGTGATCGACGCCCCCGCCAGCGCGTTGGCGCGGCGTGGCGCGCCGGTGCGGCTGTCGGTGCAGGTGCATCCCTACGCCGGCAACCGGCGCATGCTGCTCATGCGCGACATCACCGCACTGGAGCAGGCCGAGGCCATGCGACGCGACTTCGTGGCCAACGTGTCGCACGAGATCCGCACGCCGCTCACAGTGCTGGCGGGTTTCGTCGAGACATTGCAGAATTTGCCGCTGTCGCCGGAGGAGCGCGCGCGCTACCTGACGCTCATGGGCCAGCAGTCGCAGCGCATGGAAACCCTGGTGAACGACCTGCTGACCCTGTCGCGTCTCGAAGGCAACGCGCCGCCCCCGGCCCACCAGTGGACCCCGGTGCGCGCGCTGATCGCGCACTGCGAGGAGGAGGCGCGTGGCCTGTCGGGCCGGCTCGGCACGCGACCCCATCGCCTGAGCCTGGAAATCGACGTGGACAGCGAACTGGGTGGCGCCCCGGTCGAGCTTCAGAGCGCGATGTCGAACCTGCTGTGCAACGCCGTGCGCTACACACCCGGCGGTGGCGCCATCGAAGTGCGCTGGCAACTGCTGTCCGATGGCCGCGCCGAATACGTCGTACAGGACAGTGGCCCCGGCATCGCGGCCGAACACCTTCCGCGACTGACCGAGCGCTTCTACCGCATCGACCGCAGCCGCTCGCGCGAGACCGGCGGTACCGGACTTGGCTTGGCCATCGTCAAGCACGTGGCGCAGCGCCACGGCGCCGAGTTGCGCATCGAAAGCCGGGTGGGCGAGGGCTCGCGCTTCAGCCTGGTGTTCCCGACGGCACGCGTGCGGCCCCGGCGGCCCGTTGGTGTCAGCGCATGACGGTAGGGCGGACGGGCGACGGGGCAGATCTGCCAACAGCCACGTTAAAGCGCTACCCCTCAGACCGTCCAAGGGCCATCGGACTCCGTGCTTCAGCGCAGCTGACGCCTTGGCAATTTACGGGGGCGCGCCCGCAGGGATATCGGGCAGGGTGCCTGGCGCGTCGATGCGCTGGTAGAGCAGCAGATCGTCGCTCGCATTGGTCGGGCGGCGCAGCGTGCCCGCGAAGCGCCAGTGATCGAGCGACACGAGCCCGGGCAACTGCCCGAGCGCTTCGGGTGCGACCAGCAACCACGGGCAGTTGCCCGAGCGCGCCAGCGGCTGCAGCGCAAAGCCGCCGTGGTGGCGCAACGCCGCGATGTGCGGGCGGCTCAGGCCGAGCTCGGACAGGCAAGGCGCCCGTCCAACGCGCTCGGTCACCGCGCGCACTTGCGGTCCATAGCTGCGCGCATAGTCGAGCAGCGGCAGCCACAGCGTCATCAGCAGCAGCCAGCACAGTGCAGCGCCGCCAGCCGGCAGCACCAGGGTCTTCCAGAGTGCCGCTTGGTGGCGGCCGGTACGCCACTTGACGAGCCAGCACCAGGCAATGGTGCCCGCCAGGGCAAAGGCGAACGCCGGCAGCGAGAATTCGGGCACGAAGCCCGGCGCCAGCCGCGCGACATTGGCCGCCGGCTTGGCCGGCACGCCCGTCTGCATGGCAATCCAGATGACCCAGATGATGATGGCCGAGCCGCTGAAGAAGAGCAGCGTGAACCAGTCGACCAGCGCGGCAGCGCTGCGGCGGAAGGTAGGCAGCGCGAAAGCCGCCAGCGTTGCCAGGGCGGGCAGTGCCAGGAGCAGCGAGCGGTCCGAGGCTTCGGTGGCGAGCGTCGCGGCCAATGGCACCATCGCGAACAGCAGCGGCAGCGCGACATGCCGCGCGGCGAGCTGGCGGCGCCAGCGCCAGAGCGTCCAGACCGTCAGCGGCCATGCCGGCCAGGTGAACCACAGCAGCAGCTTGGCTTGGCTGTGCAGTTCGTCCTTGAGCGTGACGCCAATACGGTGGCCGGGCCACACCACGCTCCAGTGGAACAAGCCCAGCCTCAGCGCCAGCACGGCCGCCAAGACCGTCGCCAAGCCCAGAGCGACCAGCGCGCCCAAGGGGTAGGAGGTACCGGCTTCCGTCGGCGAAACGCCCGACAGCTCGGCAAGGCCGCGCACGGCGGCCGGGCGCTGACGCCAGGCAATCAGAAAGCTGCCGAGCCCCAGCAGCAATGCCAGGGTCGGAGCGCCGCTCAAGGTCATGCCGACGGTGCCGGCGATGAGCGCTGCCGTCGCGACGAGCCCCCGGTACGGCAGGGCGGCGACGCCATAGAAAAGGCAGGAGGAGAAAAACAGCTGGGCCAGCGCCGGCGTGGTTTCATGGCCGAGCTGCGCCAGCCCCAGGCAAGCCAGGAGCGCCAGCAGCCCGCCATCGGCCATGGCGCGCGCGTAGTCGACGGGCTGCGCCTCGCCGCCGAAGGCAAACGCCACCGGCTGCGCGCGGGGCGTGCGCGCCAGGTGATACACGGCGTGCCACGTGGCCGTGAACACCCCCCACAGCAGCAGCGCGAACGCGATGCGGACCGCCAGGTCGGGTCGCAACCAGGCAGGCGCGAGGTCGATGGCCCAGGCTCCGATCCAATAAGGCAGCAAGGCCGGCACGTCGGGGGGCAGGTGCAACAGCGTCGGGTCGAGCCAGCGCGCCAGCCCGCCGCCGAGCGGGCGCGCGAGCTCGGCCATGTAGCCGAAGGCGGCAATGTCGGCGCTCTTCCAGGGCCCCCGGCCCACCAGCCCGGGCAACAGATACGCGGCGCACAGCAACAGGAGGGCGAGCCGTGGCAGACGGCGGACGGCACTCTGGGCGACGATGGCGGGTGTGGGCTGGTTCAAGGACGCGAGGGGCAGGACAGCAAAAAACAAAAGGGCAGCACGGTTGCCCGGGCTGCCCTGCGTGCGGAAACCGGCGCTTTCTTACTTGGCGGCGGTCTTGCCGAAGCGGTTGCGGAACTTCTCGACGCGACCGCCCATGTTGTCGACCGACTTCTGCGTGCCGGTGTAGAACGGGTGTGATTCGCTCGAGGTGTCGAGCTTGAACAGCGGCAGCTCGCGGCCGTCGTCGGTCTTGCCCATTTCCTTGGTGTTCGCGCACGAGCGCGTGACGAACTTGAAACCGTTGGACAGGTCCACGAAGAGTACTTCGCGGTAGTT
>JAQGLP010000575.1 GCA_028292835.1 Variovorax sp. | reverse complement strand
GATCCCGCGCGCGCGTCGCGCACGTTGACAGTGTGGCATCGATGGAGAACGTCCAGCCCGCGTCGGGTTGACAGGCCGCCAGATCGGCGTAGCGTTCCCTCCATGGCCTCGCAGACTCTCACCCTCTCCCAACTCCGGTCCTCCGCGCGCACGATGGGCTACCCCGCCGAGATTGTCGGCACGGGTGGCAATGTCGTCGCACTGTCAGTGACCATTAACCACGTGCACGCGCTAATTGGATTGGGGGATGGCGTAGAGGAAGACGACACGTGGAATGTCTCACTGGACGGAATCTCTCGGGAGACGTTCGGAGAATGGGAGACTGATGAATTGCCGGTCACAAGTGACGCAGACCAGACAATAACGGATGCGGCCGCATGGCTTACCCACATTGTGTGTGACGCGCCCATTAGTGACGACACATTTCATGGGTATGGGTGTGGCTGCATTCACTGACAGACAGCCCGGAATGGGTCCACATTAGTGGGCAGATAGGTTCGACTCCTATCCCGGGCACGTAAGAGGAACACTCACCCTAGGAATAGGAACACTGACATGTCTGCACTGTCTGCCCTGCTGTTCTCCCTGCTGTCCTTCCTATTCCCGGGAATGGGTGGCACTGACGCTGGCATGATCATGACTCCCGCTGACTACTGCTCTCCCATTGTGTGGGATGAGGGCCCCACAATGGAGCACTCTCCTGCCTATCTCTACACTGCCGATGAAGCAGAATGGCAGGCACTGCTGGATATGGGCTGGCAGGGTATGCCCGATGACAGCATGGAGGCTCTCTACCCTGCCGATTGCCTGATGGCCTAGACACTAGGCGCGCGCACTAGGGGGCCCTGTCCGGGTGGGCAGGGCCCCCTAGTGCTGTCTGCCCTGCCCTGCCCTGCCTGCCCTGCCTGCCCTGCCTGCCCTGCCCTGCCGACAGTAAGTGCAGGTGGGCTCGGGTTGACAGGCTCCCAGATCGGCGTATCGTTCTCGGCATGACAACGACAGCAACCACCCTCCGCCGATCCAACGACCGGAAGGTCACGAACGCGGTCACCGCTGGCGCGGGCGTCAAGATCGCGAACGCGTTCGGCCTGCCGAGTGGCAAGCGCTACTCGTGCCCGGGCGCTACTAGCGTCTGCGAGGAGAAGTGCTACGCAGGCAATCTGGAGAACATGCGGCCTGCCGTTCGCAGCCTCGTCCTCGGCAATCTGGAGGCACTGCAGGCCGCCGGAACGGTCGACGCCATGGCGGACCTATTGCAGGCCATGGTCGACGCATTCCGGAAGGACTGCGACAACGCCACTCGGAAGGGCTGGACGATCAAGCGCGCATTCCGCATCCACTGGGACGGAGATTTCTTCTCCACTGACTACGCCATGGCGTGGGCCCGCGTGATCGCAGCCACCCCCGATGTCCACTTTTGGGTCTACACGCGTTCCTTTACCGGAACGGTCGACGTGATGCCGATTTTCGACGCTATGGCGGACCGGTCCAACCTGTCGTTTTACCTATCCGCCGACCGGGACAACGTGACTGCAGCTGTGGCGGCCCGGAAGGTCTACCCGTGGGCCCGTTGGGCGTGGCTGGCACAGACTTTCGCCGATGGCCTCGCCGAGATGCCTGCCAGTGATGTCAAGCGGTACGCGTGCCCCGAGAACGCGGGTCGCATCGAACTCATCACGCCGAAAGGCTCCGCGTGTATCCGATGCGGAATCTGCCCCGATGCGCGCGGGGACGTGATCTTCAGCATCGGCAAGCGCTGACAGCACAGCTCACCTAGGGCCCTCTCCCACTCGGGAGGGGGCCCTAGTGGCATGTCCGGGCCCGTCCAGCTCCGCCGGGGCCGATGTCAACCCAGCTCGAGCTGCACAAACGCGCGCTAGGGGCCCTCAGCCCGTCCTGGATCGCCTGGCAGCTGCTGGCGGGGCCCCAGTGACCCCGGGGAGCTGCGACGCCGGCACAGGGCATCTGGTCGGGTTGACAGATTTCCGGCCGAACGGGAGAACCTGCAGCCCATCTCGGGTTGACAGGCTCCCAGATCGGCGTATCGTTCTCGGCATGACAACGACAGCAACCACCCAGAGGGTCAGCGCCACTGCGCGCGCAGCCAGCGTCAGCGACGAGCTGCGCGCCACGGTGCAGCACTACGTGGGCAGCACGAACATGATCACCAGCGGCATCGATGACTTGATCACCGCGCTGGAGGATGCCTGGCTGGAGGCAGGCCAGGCGGAGGCGCACCCGGTCCCGGCCGACGCGTGCACGCACAAGGGCGACTGGACCCGCGACCAGTACGACATCACCCGGTGCGACGACTGCGGGACGAGGGTCGATCCCATCGACTACCTATGACCGGCCCCGGGGCCCCCGACAGGGGGCCCCGGTAGCCCGGGCTCCGGACCGCCGGACAGGGCCCCGTCGTGGGGGCTCCCGGGCACTACGTGGCATCCCGCCACGCGCGAGGAGGAACCATGATCACGGTCACCGAAGCCCTGCGACGCATCGGCATGCTCACCCCGGCCCGTTCGGGCAAGCTGATCGGTGAGGGCGCCTACGTCCTATCCCCGGCCAGTGGGCTGCCCGACCAGCAGAACCTGCGCGAGCTGCAGCGTGAGCGCTCCGACGCGTACATGCTCACCGGGGACCGGTCGGCACCGGGGTACGCGCCCAGCTACTGGGTCACCAGCAACGGGGCCCTGATCGCCTGGGTGTCGTTGGATGGGGCGCACCACTTCACCGACCCCCGCGACTGGGGGATCCGGCTGGACGTTCCTGCGGCCCGCGCGATGATGCGCCACCAGGACGTCATCCGCGCGGCGTGGGATCAGCTCATCGACTACAGCCACGACGACGACGAGCGCCACCCGGACGACGAGCCCGAGGACCCGTACGGCTTCGACGCCGACGTCAAGGGCTTCCTCGCCACCTACGCCGAGTAGGCCGACCGTAAGCTCCCCCGCCCGGGCCACCTGGGTGGGGGAGCTCCCCGCCGGCGACAGCCGCGGAGCCTGAGGCCGGCGATGCGCCACCTCGAGGCCGGCCCGCCGCCGCCGGCACCCCCGCGCAACCCACCCACATCGACCGTAAGCTCACCCGTCCTGGAGGGACCCCCATGCACGTCACCCTGGCGCCGGCGACCGCCCCGCACGTCATCCGCTCCGGAGCGAGCGGGTTCTGCCTCGTCTGCGGGGACGGGCCCAACGA
>JAQGLP010000561.1 GCA_028292835.1 Variovorax sp. | reverse complement strand
AAGATGGATCTGGCGATGAGCACCGTCCACAAGCGGGTGCAGCAGTTCCTGGAGGCCAATCCGGCTCCGGACATCAGCCAGTGGCGGGATCTGCAGCTCGAGGACATCGAGATCGCCCGCGGCAAGTTGATGGAGACGGTCAACAACGCCAAGAACCCCGACCAGATGGCCCGGATGGTGGACCGGCTGGTCAAGCTGCAGGAGCGTCAGGCCCGTCTGCTGGGGATGGACATGCCCACCCAGACCGAGGTCACCCACGTCGTGCAGACGTCTCAGGAGGCCGAGCTGGAGGGCCTGTTCACCGCCGTGGACCGGCGCAATGCGGAGATTCTCGCCGCCATCGAGCGTGGCGAGACGCCGGCATGGTGAGCCGGTTACTGCAGGTTCGCACCGGCCGGCACCCGCACGAGCTGCTGATCCTCATCGCCTCGACGGTCCTTGGGCTGGTCGGCACCGTCCTCCCGGGTGAGATCTCCTCCGCCATCGCCACCGTGATGGACGGCTGGACCGTGCACGCCTTCTGGGCCGGACTGGCGGTCTTCGCCGGCGCGTCCCTCTACGGAATCCTCAAGCGCGGCGTCGAGGGGCTGCTGATCGAGCGGGTCGGCCTATTCGGGCTGGCCATGTTCTACCTCGCCTACTCGGTGGCGGTCATCGACTATGCCGGCTGGGGCGGATTGGTCAGCGTCGCGCTGCCGCTCTGCTTCGCCATCGGCAACCTGGGCCGTATTTGGCAGATCCGTACCGACCTGCGCCTGGTGAAGTCCTACCTCAAGGACCACCCGGACGAGCGCGTCTGATGTTCGACTTCATGATGGTTCTCGCAGCGGCAGCGGAGACGATCCCTGCCGAGGAAGGCTGGACCGTAGCCAAAATCATCGACTACGCAATCAAGGCGTTCATGGCCATCGGAGGTATCGGTGGCATAACCGCGTTCTTCCTCGTCAAGGTCCAGAAGCGGAAGACCCTGGCGGAATCCACTCGTACCGATGCCGAAGCCGACTCCATTGTTGCCGACGCGCAGAACAAGCGCACCGACCGAGAGAGCCGGATCTTGGATATGTACGAGAAGTCGGCTGCTTACATGCAGGAGCAGCTAGAAGACGCCAACAACAAGATCGATCGGCTGACGGTGTACGTCGAGATTCTCGTGCAGGCGATGCGTGATTCCGGCACAAAGGTTCCGCCCATGCCGCCTCGGACGCCCACGGTCCACAAGGAGCGCGAGCCGGCATGAGCATCGACGCGGAGTCCTACCTGCTCAAGTTCCCCAAGGAGCTGCTGCAGACGGAGGAGGGACGCCGGCAGGTCACCAAGTACGACCCGATCGCCTGGTCGTTGATCTACTTCCGTGACTCCCTGCGTGACGAGTACACCGGCAACGCCATCACCCTGTCCCAGTTCCACATCGACATCGCCCAGTCGGCCATCAAGTGGGCCAAGCCGTCCCTGGGTCCGATGGAGCTGCGCGAGGCGTGGGTGGCCCCCCGAGGCACCGGCAAGTCGACCTGGATGTTCCTGATCCTGCCCGCCTGGGCGCTCGCGCACGGGCACCGCAAGCTGATCGTGGCGTTCGCGGACAACGCTGACCTGGCCACCAACCACCTGGCCACGTTCAAGCGGAAGATCCAGACCGAGAACGAGCTGATCATCAAGGACTATCCCGACCTCGCGGTGGGCAAGCGGCGCCCCAACGGCATGACCGACTCGGACAAGCAGGGCCTCTACCTGGCCAAGTCCGGTGCCGGCTTCATGGCCAAGGGGATCGAGTCGACGTCCCTCGGCACCAAGGTCGGAGACCAGCGCCCGGACCTGATCCTCTTCGACGACGTCGAGCCGCCGGCGACCACCTACTCGCTGAACCAGAAGGACGGCCGGCTCGCGCTGATCCGTGACGCCATTCTCCCGATGAACATCAACGCGGTCGTCGAGTTCGTGGGCACCGTGACGATGGACGGGTCGATCATGCACGACATCGTCCGCAACGCCATGGAGGGCGGCGACACCGCGCCGGACTGGGTCGTCGGGGAGAACATCGTCACCCACTACTACCCGGCCCTCCTGGACGGTTCTGACGGCAACGAGCAGTCCCTATGGCCGCAGCGGTGGTCCACGGAGTTCCTGCAGACGATGCGGGAGTCCTCGCCGCGGTCCTTCGCGCTCAACTACATGAACCAGCCGGTGCCGCTCAACTCGCCGTACTGGTCGCAGGAGATGTTCAAGTACGGCGAACTGGTCGCGCCGACCAAGCACATCATCAGTGTCGACCCGGCGGTGACGACCAACCGGAAGTCCGACTTCACCGGAATTGCCGTCTTCTCCTACTCCGACCTGGAGCGGAAGGCCATTCTTCGACACGCCGAGGCTGTAAAGTTGAGCCCGGATGCACTTCGTCTTCATCTCATTCGTCTCGTCGAGCGCTTCGGCTCCAGAATGATGCTGATCGAGACCAACCAGGGTGGCGACACCTGGAAGTCCGTCTTCCACGATTTCCCCCTCCCGATTGTCACTGTCCACCAGACGGAGAAGAAGGAGCTGCGGTGGGCGCAGACGCTCGACTACTGGCCGCAGGGCTTCGTCAT
>JAQGLP010000350.1 GCA_028292835.1 Variovorax sp. | reverse complement strand
GGCTACATCAGCTACGCCGGCGACATGGACGTGGCCATCGCGATCCGCACCGGCATCGTGAAGGACCAGACGCTGCACGTGCAGGCCGCGGCCGGCGTGGTGGCCGACTCGGTGCCCGAGCTGGAATGGCGCGAGACCGAGGCCAAGGCGCGCGCGCTGCTGCGCGCGGCGGAGCTGGTGGAGGAGGGCCTCGAATGACGCGCACCGCTTTCCGCCCGATTCCCGCAACCCTCGAAACCCTCAGCGGAGTGCCGGCCATGAAGCTCAAGATGATCGACAACTACGACAGCTTCACCTACAACATCGTCCATTACCTGGGCGAGCAGGGGGCCGAGGTGGAGGTGGTGCGCTACGACGAGATCACGCTCGCGCAGATCGGCGATCGCATCGCGGCCGGCGCCCGGCGGCTGGTGATCTCGCCGGGACCGTGCTCGCCGGCGGAGGCGGGCGTGTCGGTGGCGGCGATCCGGGAATTTGCCGGCCGCCTGCCGATCCTGGGCGTGTGCCTGGGCCACCAGGCGATCGGCGCGGCCTTTGGCGCAACCATCGTGCGCGCGCAGCAGCTCATGCACGGCAAGACCAGCGAGATCACCACCACGCGCGAGGGCGTGTTCGCGGGGCTGCCCGAGCGCTTCACAGTCAACCGCTACCACTCGCTGTCGATCGAGCGCGCGAGCTGCCCGGCCGAGCTGGCGGTGACGGCCTGGACCGACGACGGCGAGATCATGGGCGTGCGCCACACCGGCTTCGCGCACGCGGTGCGCATCGAGGGCGTGCAGTTCCACCCCGAGTCGATCCTTACCGAGCACGGCCACGCGATGCTCAGGAACTTCCTGGACTAGCATGAAGATCACCCCCAGTCTTCGCGCACTTCGTGTCGCTTCGCCAACCCCCTTGCAGGGGGCAATACCAGCGGCCCGGCGGAGCCCGCTCCGCGGTATTCCCAGAAGGGGCCGGTGACATGGTGGTACCCCGCACGGTCGACTTGCGCAGCGACACCGTCACGCAACCCACCGCCGCGATGCGGGCGGCGATGGCGGCCGCGCCGCTGGGCGACGACGTGTTCGGCGCCGACCCGAGCGTCAACGCGCTGCAGCAACACATCGCCGAGCAGCTCGGCTTCGAGGCCGCGCTGTTCGTGCCGACCGGCACGCAGGGCAATCTGTGCGCCATCCTCGCGCACTGCGGCCGGGGCGACGAGTACCTCGTCGGCCAGCAGGCCCACTGCTACCGCTGGGAGGGCGGCGGCGCGGCGGTGTTCGGCAGCGTGCAGCCGCAGCCGCTCGACCACGCGCCCGACGGCACGCTGCCGCTGGACGCCCTTGAGTCGGCCATCAAACCCGACGACGCGCACTTCGCGCGCACCCGCCTCCTGGCGCTGGAGAACACGCTCGGCGGCAAGCTGCTGCCGTTCGGCTACGTCGAAGCGGCGACGCAACTGGCGCGGCGCAAGGGGCTCGCGCGCCATCTCGACGGTGCGCGCCTGTTCAACGCCGCCACGGCGCAGGCCGCGTCCACCGGGGGCGACGTGCACGGCGAAGCCCGCCGCATCGCCCGGTGCTTCGACTCGGTGTCGGTATGTTTCAGCAAGGGCCTGGGCGCGCCGGTCGGCTCGGCGCTGTGCGGCTCGCGCGAGTTCATCCAGCGCGCCCACCGCATCCGCAAGATGGCGGGCGGTGGCATGCGCCAGACCGGGATGCTGGCGGCGGCGGCCTCGCACGCCCTCGACCACCATGTCGAGCGGCTGGCCGAGGACCATGCGCTGGCGCGGCGCCTGGCCACCGGGCTGCACGGCATCGAGGGCCTCGCGGTGGAGGCGCCGCAGACCAACATCGTGTTCGTCGACCTGGCGGGCGCCGCGCAGGCGCGCTCGGCCGAGCTGCTGGCGCACTTGGCCGCGCAGGGCATCCTCGCGACCGGGCTGTACCGCCTGCGCTTCGTGACGCACTTGGACGTGGACGCGGCGGGCGTGGACCGCGCCGTCGCCGCCGTCCGAAGCTTCTTCAAGGCCGCCTGATTTCCGAAAGACCCGCACCATGACCTTCACCCCGCAGGACGCGCTGCAGCGCACCATCGAGCACCGTGAGGTGTTCCACGACGAGATGCTGCACATCGTGCGGCTCATCATGAGCGGCGAGTGCTCGCCCGTGATGATGGCCGCGCTCATCACCGGCCTTCGCGTCAAGAAGGAAACCATCGGCGAGATCACCGCCGCCGCGCAGGTGATGCGCGAGGTGTCCGTCAAGGTGCCCGTGGCCGACACCACGCACCTGGTCGACATCGTGGGCACCGGCGGCGACGGCTCTCACACCTTCAACATCTCGACCTGCTCGATGTTCGTGGCGGCCGCGGCCGGCGCCAAGGTCAGCAAGCACGGCGGGCGCAGCGTCTCGAGCAAGTCCGGCAGCGCCGACGTGCTGGAGGCGCTGGGCGTGAACATCAACCTCCCGCCCGAGCGCATCGCGCAGTGCATCGCCGAGGTCGGCATCGGCTTCATGTTCGCGCCGAACCACCACCCGGCGATGAAGAACGTGGCGCCGGTGCGAAAGGAGCTGGGCATCAAGACCATCTTCAACATCCTCGGGCCGCTGACCAACCCGGCGGGTGCGCCCAACATCCTGATGGGCGTGTTCCACCCCGACCTGGTGGGCATCCAGGTGCGCGCGCTGCAGCGCCTGGGCGCCGAGCACGCGCTGGTGGTGTACGGGCGGGACGGCATGGACGAGGTCTCGCTCGGCGCCGCCACCATGGTCGGCGAGCTGAAGAACGGCGAGATCCGCGAGTACGAGATCCACCCCGAGGACTTCGGCATGGCGATGGCCAGCAACCGCGCACTGCGGGTGGAGACGCCCGAGCAGTCCCGGGCCATGCTGCTGGGCGTGCTCGACAATCAGCCCGGTGCCGCGCGCGATATCGTGCTGCTCAACGCCGGCG
>JAQGLP010000344.1 GCA_028292835.1 Variovorax sp. | reverse complement strand
GCGGCTGGCCGGCGCGGCGGTCGGTTTCGGACAGCGCCAGCACGATCGGCATCGTGGCCGGGCTGGCGCCTCGCTGGTCGGCCAGGGGCACGGTGGCCGACCAGCGCGCGCCGTCCCAGGCCTGCGTCCAATCCTGGCCCGCCACCGCGCCGGTGCGGATCACCTCGCCCGTTTCCGGGAAGAACTCCAGGGTCTTGCCCCGCGCGGCGGCGGGCAGCCCGTCGACGGCGATCTTCAATTGCTGGCGGTCCACCTCGATGCGGCCCGGCCCGGCCAGTGGCGCGGGTTGCGCCGCCCAGGCCGCTTCGAAATCCGCCTGGTGCAGCGCGGTCGAGCCCCTGACCGGCAGCTTGAGCGCGAAGCTGCCTTCCTCCGGGATGCACTCCTTGCGACACACCAGCCAGGACGCCTTGAGCCTGACTTCAAGCGCGTCCGCGCCGCCTGCCAGCACGTCCGGCCGGAAGCCGGGCGCCACCGTGAGGGGCACCGGCAGCAGCACCGTGTCCTCGTAGCCGTAGTTGGCCAGCGGGCCGATCGGGATCTTGCGGGGCACCGGCCAGGCGATGTCGCCCGTCGAGATGCCGGACGGCAGCGTCCACCGCAGTTCGGTCGGCAGGCCCGAGTCGCCGGCGTTCTTCCAGTAGGTGTGCCAGCCGGGCTGGTGCGCGATGCGCAGGCCGACCCAGACCGGAGCGCCGGCCGAGATGCCCTCGGGCGCGTGCGCCACCAGTTCGGCGCGCACGTGGGGGGTCGCGACCACCGCCTGGGGATTCGAGACCAATTGGGCCGCCGCCGGCATGCCGACAGCGCAGGATGCTATTAAAAACGCAGCAAATAAGGCGCGGAGGGGATTCATGTGGAGGGTCCGAGCGGCCGCGCTGGGGGAAGTTCCGGGCCGACTGGCGATGGTAGACGCCACGGCGCCGCAGCGCTTCGGCGCGCGGGCACGCGCGATACCCCTGCGCGCGGAAAGCGGCCGCGCCGTCCTTGCCGGTTCCGCCGCCAATGACAGCGCCACGGGCCCGGGGCCGACAGAAAAACGGCCGGGACCGGTCCAGCCTGTGCCCACCAACGATTCGGAGTTTTTCATGAAGCGTCCCTTCCGCGCCACCCGCGCCTTGCTTCCACTGTCGGCGGTCGGGTTCGCGGCCTTGCTGCTGCTGACCGGCTGCGGCGAGACCGCCAAGCTGCCCTTCGAGGCCGGCCTCGGCACCGCGCCGCAGCTGCCGCCACCCAACAAGACGCTGCTGCCGACCCTCAACATCGCGCCGGCCGAGGGCTGGACCGACACCCAGGGCCCGACGGCCGCGCCCGGCTTCAAGGTGGCGGCGCTGGCGCGCGGGCTGGACCACCCGCGCATGGTCTACGTGCTGCCCAACGGCGACGTGCTGGTGGCCGAGAGCAACAAACCACCCAAGCCCGAGGGCACGCACGACGGCGGCGGCGGCTTGGTGGGTCGCATCAGGGGCGCGGTGATGGGTGCGGTGATGAAGCGCGCCGGCGCCGGCGTGCCCAGCGCCAACCGCATCACACTGCTGCGCGACGCCAACGGCGACGGCGTCACCGAGGCGCGCACGGTGTTCCTGCAGGGCCTGACCTCGCCCTATGGCATGGCGCTGGTCGGCAACGAACTGTTCATCGCCGATGCCGACGCGCTGGTCAAGGTGCCCTACACCGAGGGCCAGACCACCATTGCCGCCACGCCCGTCAAGGTCACCGATCTGCCGGCCGGCATCAACCACCACTGGACCAAGAACGTGGTCGCCAGCCCCGACGGCAGCAAGCTCTACGTGACGGTCGGCTCCAACAGCAATGTCGGCGAGAACGTCCTCGCCGCCGAGGAGGGCCGCGCCGCCATCTGGGAGGTCGATGCGAAGAGCGGCGCCAAGCGGCTCTACGCCGGCGGCCTGCGCAACCCGACCAGCGCGGCCTTCGAGCCCGAGACCAAGGCGCTGTGGGCGGTCGTCAACGAGCGCGACGAGATCGGCAGCGACCTGGTGCCCGACTACCTGACCTCGGTGAAGGAGGGTGCCTTCTACGGCTGGCCCTGGAGCTACTGGGGCGGCGTGGTCGACACGCGCGTGCAGCCGCAGCGCCCGGACCTGGTGGCCAAGGCCATCGCGCCCGACTTCGCGCTCGGCAGCCATGTCGCGCCGCTGGGCATGGCGTTCTCCGACGCGCGCATGCCCGCGGAGTTCGCCAGCGGCGCCTTCGTCGGCGAGCACGGCTCCTGGAACCGCAAGCCGAAGTCGGGCTACAAGGTGGTGTTCGTGCCCTTCATCGGCGGGCGGCCGAGCGGCACGCCCAAGGACTTCCTGACCGGCTTCCTGAGCCCCGACGAGAAGGCGATGGGCCGCCCGGTCGGCGTCGCGCTCGACAAGACCGGCGCGTTGCTGGTGGCCGACGACGTGGGCAACGCGGTCTGGCGGGTGTCGCGGGCGAACTGAGGCCGGCAGCCGTTCGCTATTGTTTTGATAGCGCATGGTGCCCGTGCCACAAAGCCGGGAAAGACCCCACGCCCGTGCGGCAGGCTGTGCGCCTGCGGTGGAGCGCGCCACTTAAAATCGTGGCCATGTCCCTTTGCCCCGATGCGCCGGGTTCTCCACAGCTCCCGAGCCGGTTCTGGGCCGACCTGACGACGTGCGACTTCGCGCGGCTCGACCCGGCCGCCACGGTCGCGGTGCTGCCGCTGGGCGCCACCGAGCAGCACGGGCCGCACCTGCCGCTGTCGGTCGACACCCGGCTGGCCGATGGCATCGTGGCGGCGGCGCTGCCGCACCTGCCGCCGACGCTGCCGGTGCTCTTCCTGCCGACGCAGCCGGTGGGGCTCAGCCCCGAGCACACCGCCTTCGCCGGCACGCTGAGCCTCTCGGCCGAGACGCTGATGCGGCTGTGGAAGGACATCGGCGCCGGCGTGGCGCGCGCCGGCCTCAGGAAGCTGGTGCTGTTCAACGCGCACGGCGGCCACGTCGGCGCCATGGACGTGGTGGCGCGCGAGCTGCGTGCCGCGCACGGCCTGATCGTCTACAGCGTGAGCTGGTTCAACCTGCCGCTGGGCGAGGCCGACGCGCTGTTCGATGCCAACGAGCACCGCTTCGGCGTGCATGCCGGCGACATCGAGACCTCGATGATGCTGGCCCTGCACCCGCCGCTGGTGCGCATGGCGCAGGCCCGGGATTTCGATTCGGCCTCGCGCCAGCGCGCCGCGGCGTACGACATCCTCGGCAACGGCCGGAGCGCCAAGCTCGGCTGGGCCATGCAGGACTACAACGCGCAGGGCGCGGCCGGCAATGCGGCCGCCGCCACCGCCGCCAAGGGCCGGGCGATGGTCGACGCGGCGGCGCGGCAACTGGCGCTGCTGCTGGGCGAGGTGGCGCGGCTGCCGCTGTCCATGCTGAACGAGGGAGGGAACACCTCATGAACCGGCGATGCAACGCGGCGACGACGTTCTGGGGGTGGCTCGGCCTCGCCGTCCTGGCCCGCGCGGGGAATGGTTCACCGTGGTCGGGACAGCAGGCCGGGACGCCGGACGCGCGGGCAGGTCGTCAGCCGCCCGGCAGCACCCTGGAGGATACCGGCGCGCTCGCGGCCCGATCGATTCGTATCGAGCCGTCCGGCCGCTCGCAGGTGCCGATCAGCAACCCGCTGGCGATGGCGCGCTGGCGCAGGGCGTTCATCAGTTCGTCGCGCCCCGGCGTCCCGGAAAACGGCTCGCCCGGGGCCAGCGCAAAGACCTGGAACGCGTAGCGGTGCAGCCCGTGGCCCGGCGGCGGGTCGGGAGGCAGCCAGGCCGCCTTCAGATAGGAATTGCGCCCGACGCGCAGACCGATGCCGGCCTGATCGGCGCTCGGCAGCGCCCCTTCGGCAAGCACGCCATCGGCCGCCGGCAGATCGACCACGATGGCGTGCACCAGCGGATGCGGCGTCGGCGAATCGGCGTCCTCCACCAGCAGCACGGCCGTGCCGGCCTCGGGCGGCAGTCCGGACCATTGCAGAGGGGGCGACAGGCCTTCGCCATCGGCCGTATAGCGCGGCGGGATCGGCCCATGGTCGCCAAACGCCAGGCTGGTCACTTGAATGGCGGCCGTGCCGGCGCGCAGGCCGAGCGTGTTGAACGCGATCTGGTCGAGCCCGGCGCGCACCTCTTGCAGCGCGTGGCCGATGATGTCGGGGAGTTTTTCAAGCATGGCGGCACGGCAAAGAAAGACAAGGTATAGCCCCCGGTTTGCCGGCCGCTTGTAGGACTGCGCTTCACGAAAGACGGCGGAAAACCCGTCAAAACGGTTATCTTTGCGCTACCGATGGGTCGATATCATCGGTTCGCCCACGCACTGCAGCGTGTTCAGCCACAACCGAGAAAACCACATGAGCATTGTCTGGACCATCCTGATTGGCTTCGTCGCGGGACTGGTGGCGCGCGCCATCAAGCCCGGCAACGACCCGATGGGCTTCATCCTCACCGCCATCATCGGCATTGCGGGCTCGCTCGGGGCCACCTACCTGGGCCAGGCGCTGGGCTGGTACCGCAGCGGCGAAAGCGCCGGTTTCATCGCGTCTGTCGTCGGGGCCGTCGTCCTGCTCTTCATCTGGAGCATGGTCGCAAAGAAGGGTTAGCCGGCCAGCCCGGGAATCCGAGCGTTGCACCCTTTCATCCGCCGCGCCAAGAACCGGTTCGATGAGATTCGCAGCAGCGCAAGCCGGCCAAGCCATGTTGCTGCTTCCGGCGCCGCGACTCCTCGAACCCGCCGGCATTGCACCACGCTGTCGGTCGCTTCCGGTCCCTGCAAGCTGGCTCCAACCTGTGCTGTGGGCGCCCCGGACCCATCCTCATTGCGGCCGAGTTCAAGCCGGACCCGCCGTTCCGGGGCGGAGCCATGCCTACCTTGTTCAGGGTAGGTAGGTTCGCTCATCAGCGGCTTGATCGGCCTCGATTTCATTGGTTCACAAATTTAACAAGACGTTGTTTCATAGGTTTTCTCCTACAACGAAAGTGTTAAAAAAAGTTCTAAGATGTTGCCGCAGCCGATGACACGCGTAGACATCGGCAATTTTTAACCACACGCCCGCACGGGGCCACAACCTCATGAACAAGTCTTATCGCAGCATCTGGAACCGGTCGCTTGGCGCCTGGATCGCCGTACCGGAGGGCACCCATGCGCGGGGCAAGCCCAGCGGTGCGCGTTGCATCGGCGCAGCCGTCTCCAGCATGGTGCTGCTGGCGGGCACGGGCGCCATGGCCCAGCAGATCGATTATGCCAACGGCACCAACAATGCTGCGCCGATCGCCATCACCGGCGCCAACGCCACGCTCAACAGCCTGGATGCCGGCGCCGCGATCCAGTCGGGCGTGATCAGCGGAACCGCCGGGCAAGGCATTGTCAAGACCGGCGCCGGCACGCTGGTGCTGGGCGCCACCAACACCTACGGCGGCCCCACGGCCATCAACGGCGGGACGTTGCAGGTCTCGAGCGATGCCAACCTCGGCGCGGCATCGGGCGGCCTGAGCTTCTCCAACAACGCGGCGCTGCAGTTCGGCGCCAACAAC
>JAQGLP010000334.1 GCA_028292835.1 Variovorax sp. | reverse complement strand
TGCAGGCGCCCGAGCCCGGGGCCGTGCTGCTGATCGACGAGGTCGACCGCGCCGACGAGCCGTTCGAGGCCTTCCTGCTCGAATACCTCGGCGAGTACCAGGTCAGCATCCCCGAGATCGGCACGGTGCGCGCCGTCGTGCCGCCCGTCACCATCCTCACCAGCAACCGCACGCGCGAACTCAACGACGCGGTCAAGCGCCGCTGCCTCTACCACTGGCTCGACCACCCGGAGCGCGAGCGCGAGCTGGCGATCGTGCGCGCCCAGGTGCCGCAGGCCAGCGAGGCGCTGTCGCAACAGGTCGCCGATTTCGTCGGCCGGCTGCGCGGCGCGCCGTTCGCCAGCGCGTTCCAGCGCGCGCCTGGCATCGCCGAGAGCGTCGAGTGGGCGAGGGCGCTGGTGGCGCTCGACACGCTCGTGCTCGACCCCGAGGTGGTGGCCGACACCGCCGGGCTCCTCTTCAAGCAGCGCGACGACGTGGCGGCGCTGACGCAGGCGTTTGCCTCCGAGCTGCTCAAGTCCGGGGAGGCCGGGCCGTGAGGACCGGACCCGATCGCCCCCTCGGCCCGCCGGGATGGGTCGCGGCCGGGCGTCCCGCGCCTTCGGGCGCCCGCCGGTTTGCGCCATGGCGATGCAGCAGCTAGGCGATGCGCGCCGCGGCAGGATGGCGGGCAGCATCGCCGGCTTCGGCCGTGCCCTGCGCCGTGCCGGCGTGCCCATGGACGCACGGCGCATCGCGCTGGCCACCGAGGCCGCCCTGCTGGTCGGCGTCCAGGACCGCCTGGACCTGGGGGCCGCGCTGGAGGCGGTGATGGTCGGCCGCGAGCAGGACCGCCTGGTGTTCCGGGAAATGTTCGACGCGTGGTTCCGCGACCCCGAGCTCGCCAACAAGATGCTGGCCCAGATGCTGCCCAGCGCCGAAGGAAAGATCGAACCCGTCAAGCACCGCCCGCGCGTGCGCGAGGCGCTGGCGCCGCCGCGGCCGCGCAACGCCGCCCCCGCCCAGAGCGAGCGCGAGGTCGACTTCGACGCGGCAATGACCGCCAGCCATCGCCGGCGGCTGCGTCACGCCGATTTCAACGCGCTCGGCGCCGCCGAATATGCCCTGATCGAGCGGCTGGCGCGCGAGATCGCGATGCCGGTGCCCTTGCTGCCAGCGCGGCGCCTGTGCCTTGATCCGCGGGCCGGCAGCCAGGCGCGGCTGCACTGGCCGGGCGTGCTGCACGGCGCGGCGCGCACCGGCGGGGAATTCGTCCGGCTGCCGAGGCTGCAGCGGCGCGACGATCCGTTGCCGCTCGTGGTGCTGGTCGATGTGTCGGGCTCGATGGAGCGCTATGCGCGGCTGCTGCTGGCCTTCCTGCACGCCGCGACGCGTCCGGCCCGCAGCCGGGGCGGCCGGGCCGGGCGACGCGACGTGTTTGCCTTCGGCACGGGCCTGACCGACCTGACGGCCGCGTTTCGCATCGCCGACAGCGACGCCATGCTGGCCGCGGCCGGCGCCGCGATAGCGGACTTCGCGGGCGGCACCCGGCTGGGCGATTCGCTGGCCGAACTGAGGCGGCACCACGCGAGACGCTTCACGGGCCGGCGCAGCATCGTGCTCGTCATCTCCGACGGGCTCGACACCGGCGAGCCCGAGGCGCTGGAGCGCGAGCTGCTGTGGATTAAGCGCCATGCGCGCCGCGTGCTGTGGCTCAATCCGCTGCTGCGCTTCGACGGCTACGCACCGCTGGCGCGAGGCGCCAGCGTGCTGCACCGACATGCCGACGCCATGCTGGCGGTGCACAACCTGGCCGCGCTCGACCAGCTGGCGACCAGCCTGGCGGCGCTGATGCGGCGCGGCTGACGCCCATCTCCCTCCATCCCTCCAACATCCAACATCTCCCCCAAGGAACCGCCATCATGGACATGCAAGGCACCCGCCAGCTCGGCGTGACGCAACGGCAGGCGTGGGACGCGCTCAACGATCCCGCGACGCTCAAGCAGTGCCTGCCGGGCTGCAGCCGTTTCGAGCCCGAGGGCGAACACGGCTACGGCGTCACGATGGCGGTGAAGATCGGCCCGGTCTCGGCCAAGTTCTCGGGCAAGGTCACGCTCGGCGACATCCGGCCGCCCGCCAGCTACCGCCTCGCGTTCGAGGGGCAGGGCGGCGTCGCGGGCTTTGGTAAGGGCGCGTCGAGCGTCACCCTCACGCCCAACGCGGGCGGCTGCGAACTGGCCTATACCGTGCAGGCGCAGGTCGGCGGCAAGATCGCGCAGCTCGGCCAGCGCCTGATCGACGGCGCCGCCAAATCCATGGCCGACGACTTCTTCAAGCGCTTCGAGGCGCTGATGGCCGAGCGCCACCCGGCGGCCGATGCAGGCACGGACACGGGTGGGGCGCCATCCCGGGCGGCGCCCCCCGCGCCGGACCACACGCCGGCGGCCCCTGCGGAACGCTCGGTCGAATCCCGCCGGGACCCTGATGAAATGTCGAGCACCGGCCATCCCCATGCTATCGAAAACGTAGCAGCATCCGAAGGCCAGGCGGGGGCTGGAGGCCCATCCGGCATCAAGGCTTCGGCATGGCCCTGGCTCGCGGTGACGGCCGGGCTGGCCGTGGCCGTGCTGGTGTACCGGCGCCGCTGACGCAGGCCCGCCATGGAAAACCTCGACGTCATGGTGCTGCGCATGCTGCGCGACTGGCGTGCCGCGGGCCGGCGCGCGTTGCTGGCGACCGTGGTGCGCACCTGGGGCTCCTCGCCCCGGCCGGTCGGCTCGATCATGGCGCTGGCCGAGGACGGCGCCGTGGTCGGCTCGGTCTCCGGCGGCTGCATCGAGGACGACCTGATCGCGCAGTACAGCCGGGTCGGTGGCGGCGTCGAGGCGGGCGCGGGCAACACGATGCCGACCGGCGCGCCGGCGC
>JAQGLP010000280.1 GCA_028292835.1 Variovorax sp. | reverse complement strand
ATACATCATGCATCTCGCCGCGATCGCCCTGGTCGTGGGGCTTGTGGTGGCGCTGTTGCTGAAAGAAACCGCGCCAGCCAAGCTGCGCCGACTCGAGCGCTCGCTCACGCATTCATGACCGCCAACCCATCCGTCTGACACACCATGAGCACCCACACCCCTCCGACCACCACGCAGTTTTCCCACGTCAAGCCCGGCGACACGCCGTGGCGCGGCGACGGGCTGCGCGACTTCTTCCTGTACCGCGACCTGGGTATTGCTGCGGCGACGAATGGTCGCGTCATCGCCCACCTCGTGAAAGCAGACAAGGCACCCGAGAAGGGAACCGGGTGGCACCGTCATGAGGCCGAGTTCCAGATCGTCCTGATGATCAAGGGGTGGGCCAGGTTCATGTACGACGACAAGGTGACGCTGGTGGAAGCAGGCGACTGCGTGCACCAGCGTCCGGGGATTTCGCATTTCCTGTTCGATTACTCGCCCGACATGGAATACCTGGAGATCGTTGGACCGGCCGATTTCAAGTCCGTCGCTGTCGACGCGGTATGTGCCGTTCCCGAGCCGACCCCATGGAAATAATCAAGGCCTTGCGCCCAGGAGACGAAGACATGTCTTCAGACGACAGGAGTGCGTTAACCGATGATGGCACCCTGAGGCTTAGGCGGTCAGGCCTGCATGCGTGCGCTCGACCACTCAGCGGTGCACGCATGGCTTCCACCAGCGGCGCGGAAGCCCCGCACCGTGACGGGCGAACTCCGCCTAAACGGAGGAATCTTCGCGGGACCCCAGAGGCCGCTTCGATGCGTCTTGCGGCGGCTGGCCGCGCGCAGGTTCCATCATCGCCTTGGCGATCCCGCGCAGGATGTGGATTTCCTCCTGCGTGAGCTGCGCCCGGTTGAACAATTGTTGCAGCCGGGGCATCAGCTTCTTGGGCGCCGCCGGATCGAGGAAACCGATCTGCACCAGCGAACGCTCCCAGTGGCCCAGCATGCCGGCCACGGCGCGGGCGTCGGCCAGCTCGCGTGGCGCCACCGCCTCGCGCACCGGGAAACCGCCAAGCGCCAGGCGCCATTCGTAGGCGATCAGCTGCACGGCGGCGCCCAGGTTGAGCGAGCCGAAGTCAGGGTCGGCCGGGATGCTCAGCGCGACATGGCAGCGGTAGACGTCCTCGTTGCGCATGCCGAAGCGCTCGCAACCGAACAGGAAGGCGACGTGCTGGTCTTCCCCCGCGGCCAGCGGCTCGAAGTGCTGGCGCGGCGCGCGCGTCGGGGGGCCGAAGTCGCGCGGCGTCATGGCCGTGGCGCAGAGGTGGGTGACGCCATCGAGGGCCTCGTCGAGCGTGTCGACGATGCGCGCGCGAGCCAGCACGTCGAGCGCGCCGCTGGCGCGCTGGATGGTTTCCTCACGCCGCAGCACATTGGGCCAGCGCGGCGCGACCAGCACCAAGTCGTCGAAACCCATGTTTTTCATGGCGCGCGCGGTGGCGCCGACGTTGCCGGCATGGCTGGTCTGGATCAGGATGAAGCGGGTGCGCATGGGACGATGGAAAGAGGCCGACGCTCCCGCAGTGCCGGGCGCCGGTAAAATCAGTGCCATTGTCGCCGCCCGCATCGCCGGACGGCATTCCCGAACGAAGCGCCGCGGCGGCGCCCACCGGGCGTTCCTCCAGTCAGCGGGCCTGCCGAAAAGGGCCCGCGCACTCGAAAATCCATGTCGTCCAATCTCCTGCATCCCATGCTCAACGTGGCCGTCAAGGCCGCCCGCGCCGCCGGCGCCATCATCAACCGCGCCGCGCTCGACGTCGAATCGGTGCGTATCTCGCAAAAGCAGATCAATGATTTCGTCACCGAGGTCGACCACGCCAGCGAGCAGGTCATCATCGAGACGCTGCTGACGGCCTACCCCGGCCACGGCATCCTGGCCGAGGAATCGGGTTCCGAGCACGGCGCCAAGGATTCGGAATTCGTGTGGGTCATCGATCCGCTGGACGGCACCACCAACTTCATCCACGGCTTTCCGGTGTACTGCGTGTCGATCGCGCTGACGGTACGCGGCAAGGTCGAGCAGGCGGTGATCTACGACCCGAGCCGCAACGACCTATTCACCGCCACCAAGGGCCGGGGCGCCTACATGAACGACCGGCGCATCCGGGTGAGCAAGCGCACGCGTCTCACGGAATGCCTGATCGCCACCGGCTTCCCGTTCCGCGCCGGCGACAACTTCAAGCAGCACCAGGCCATCATGGCGGATCTGATGCCGCGCACCGCCGGCCTGCGCCGGCCGGGCTCGGCCGCGCTCGACCTGGCCTACGTGGCGGCCGGCTTCACCGACGGGTTCTTCGAGACCGGCCTGCACCCCTGGGACGTGGCGGCGGGTTCGCTGCTGGTGACCGAAGCGGGCGGCCTGGTCGGCAACCTGACCGGCGAGCCGGATTTCCTCGACCAAAAGGAATGCCTGGCGGCCGCTCCGCGCATCTACGGTCAGCTGGTGGCGTTGCTCGGCAAGTATTCGAAGTTCGCAGGCGTCGACGACAAGCTGCGGGCCAGCAACCGCGTGCGCGCCGTCGCCGCCTTGGCCCAGCCGGACGCCGACCCGTCGGCCGACCTCTACGCCCGCTCCACCAGCCTCGAGCCCGCCTCTTCCGAGGATGGCGACGCGCCGCCCGCCGAAGCCACCGGCGCCCGGCCCCGCAAGCTCACGCGCATCCGCCGCGAATCGTCCGTGGTCCCTGTCGAGGGTCCACCGTCCGTCGAATGATGCAGGCGCGGCGCGCTGCCCTTCGAAGCCGCGCCATGATGCGCGTCGCGTTGAGCCACTACATCACCAACGGGCTGTCGGTCGCGTTCGGGCTGGTGCTGATCTCCGCTGCGGTGCACCTGTGGCTGGGCCCGGTGGCCGCCTCGGCCGCCACGGTCGGCGTGCTGGTGTGCGCCCCGCCCGACATGGTGGCGCCGCGCCGCGGCAAGTTCTTCCAGATGCTGCCGGCCCCCCTGGTCGGGCTGCCGCTGTTCTTCCTGGTGCAGTGGCTGCACGCCGACCCGCTGGCGCTGGGCCTGCTACTGGTGCCGGCGACCTTCATGGCCTTCGTGGGCATGGCCTGGGGGAAGCGCGGCATGCCGATCGCGATCTCGGTGATGTTCGCGATGATTTTCTCGATGGCGATGCCGGCCACGGGCGGTGTCGCCGGGGCGCTGGAGCGCACGCTGCACTTCGGCATCGGGGCCGGCCTCTACGTGGTCTACGCGACGCTCGCGCACGCGGCGCTGAACAGGCGCTACCGTGTCCAGGTCATGGCCGACCTGCTGCTGACGGTGGCCGCGCTGATGCGCGTGGAGGCGCGCCAGTTCGCGCCCAGGGACGAGACCCGCGACGTGCGCGATGCGCCTCCAGCCCTGCTGGGCCAGCTGCTGAAGGCACAGGCCGCGCTGGCCGACCAGCTGCAGACCACGCGCGACATCGTGCTCGAGTCGCCCCGCACCCCTCGTCGCCAGCGACTGGCCAGCATGCTGGTCATCGTGCTCGAGATGCGCGACCAGCTGCTGGCGAGCGAACTCGACCTCGACGCCCTCAAGACCCATCCCAACCACGCCGCCGCGCTGAACGAAATGCGGCAGGTGCTCGATTCGCTGGCCGACGACATCGTCGCGCTGGCCGATGCCTTGCTGCTCGGCCGCGAGCCGGCCCGGGTGGCCGACCGCCGGCCCCGGCTGGCGGCCATCCACCTGCCCGAAGAGGTTGCGTCCAGTGCCGTCGTGCAGATGGGGCCGACCATCGCCATGCTGGCGCGCGGGCTGGCCAGCCGGATCGGCCACATCAACGACGAGGTGCTGCACCTGTCGGCCATGGCGCGCGGCGAGGCGGCGCCCGACCTGGCGGTGGTGCGCGCCAACTGGCAGATGTTCGTGAGTCCCACCGCCTGGTCCTGGCGGCCCTTGCGCACGCTCTGGCACTGGGACGCGCCGCCGCTGCGCCATGCGATCCGGGCGGCGCTCGCGATCGGCACCGGCTATGCGATCGCGGTCGTGCTGCCCTGGGGTTCGCACGACTACTGGATCCTGCTGACCATCGTGGTGGTGCTGCGCGGCAGCCTGTCGCAAACGCTGGAGCGGCGCAACAGCCGCGTGGCCGGCACCCTGCTCGGATGCGTGCTCGCGCTGGGCCTGCTGTCGGCGCACCCTGCCCCGGCGCTGCTGCTGGCGGTGGTGACGATCGCACAGGCGATCGCCCACGGCTTCGCGGTGCGGCGCTACCTGATCACCGCGGTCGCGGCCACCGTGCTCGGGCTGGTCCAGGCCCACCTGCTCAACACGGGGGCCGGACCGATCTTCGCGCTGTTCGAGCGCGTGGCCGACACGCTGATCGGCGCCGCCGTGGCCTGGGCCTTCTGCTACGTGCTGCCCTCGTGGGAGCGCCGCCAGATCCCAGCGCTGGTGGCCCGCACGCTGCGGGCGCAGGCCCTGCACGCACAGCTCGCGCTCGGGCTGGGCCAGCTGCGTGCCGTCGACAACACCCCCGAGCTGGAGTGGCGGCTCGCGCGGCGCGAAGCCTACGACAGCCTCTCCGCGCTGGTGCAGGCCACGCAGCGCTCGCTGTCCGAGCCGCGCGCCGTGCGCCCGCCGATCGAGCCGCTCGAGCATCTGCAGACGCACAGCTACCAGTTGCTCGCGCAACTCAGCGCCGTGAAGTCGATGCTGGTGCTGCGGCGCGACCGGCTCACGCCCGCCGAGGTCGAGGGGCCCCTGGCGCGCGCCGCCGAGCGCATCCAGCAGGCGGTCGGCAGCGCGCCGATCGCCGGCCCCGTCCCGCGGTCCGATCCGCCCTCCGCCGCGCTGGCCGGCGCCATCCCGCTGCCGGATCCTTTCGAGAACGACATCAGCCCCTGGCTGCTGCGCCGTCTCGACCTTGCCGTCGGCCTCGCCACCCAATTGCGCGACGATGCGGCACGCATCCTCCAGCCAGCGGCCGGTGGTGCGGTGCCCGAGCCCGCCGGATGAGCGCCCAGACGCTGCTCTCGCACGCCTGGTTCGGTACCGCGCTCGGGGCCCTGGTCGCAGTAGGCGGGGCACTGCTGGTGCACCGCGTCGGGCGCCTGCTGCTGACGCGCATCACGCGGCCCATGCCGGCAATCCATGCGATGGTGCTCAAGTGCCGCTCGGCCGCGCGCTGGGCGCTGCCGCTGCTGGCGCTGCAGCTGGTGTGGCAGGCGGCTCCCAACGAGTTGCGCTTCATCGACAGCGTGCGCCACTTCAACGGGTTGCTGCTCATCACGGCCACCACCTGGCTCGCGGTGCGGGCGATCAGCGGCTTCACCGAAGGCGTGATCTCGCAGCACCCCGCCGACGTCGAGGACAACCTGAACGCACGGCGCATCCAGACCCAGGCGCGCGTGCTGTCGCGCACCGCGATGACGCTCGTGCTGATGGCCGGCGCGGCGCTCCTGCTGATGACCTTCCCGGGTGCGCGCCAAGTGGGCGCCAGCCTGCTGGCCTCGGCCGGCGTCATCGGCATCGTGGCCGGGCTGGCGGCCAAGCCGGTGTTCAGCAACCTGATCGCCGGGCTGCAGCTCGCGCTGGCGCAGCCCATCCGCATCGACGATGTGCTGGTGGTCGAGGGCGAATGGGGCCGCGTCGAGGAGATCACCGGCACCTTCGTCGTGCTGAGGATCTGGGACGACCGGCGCCTGATCCTGCCGCTGACCTATTTCATCGAGAAGCCGTTTCAGAACTGGACGCGCAGCAGCGCGCAGCTGCTGGGCTCAGTGTTCTTCCACGTGGACTACAGCATGCCGCTGGCGCCGCTGCGCGCCGAGGTCGAGCGCATCGTGCGCGCCGCGCCCGGGTGGGACGGGCGCTTCTTCAACCTGCAGGTGACCGACGCCACCGAGCGCACCATGCAGTTGCGCGTGCTGTGCACCGCGGCCAGTTCGAGCCTGGCCTTCGACCTGCGCTGCACCGTGCGCGAAGGGCTGATCGACTTCATGCAGCGCGCTTATCCGCAGCACCTGCCGAAGCTGCGCCTGGAAGGCGGCGACGCGGCGGGAGCGCCAGCGACCCCGGATGGGGCCGGCCAGCAAGGCCCACCGCATCGGCCCCGTTAGCGGGATCGGTGGGCGGCGGATGGCGAGTGGCCGAGCGCCGACGGCGGTTGGCCTTGGGCAGCTCGGCATGCGCCACCAACGTCTCGGCGCGCGCCTGCAGACGCGCCAGCGTGAGGCCCAGCTGCGCGGCCTCACCGGCGTCGAGCGCGCCCAACAGATCGGCGTTGATGCGCGCCACCTGCGGAAACAGCTCGGCGTAGAGCGCCTCGCCTGAAGCGCTGAGCCGCAACACGACCTGGCGCCGGTCGCCCGCCACCCCCGTGCGCAGCACCAAGCCCTTGGCCACCAGCGAGCCGATCGCCTTGGAGGTGCGGGCCCGGTCGAGCTGCGCGTGGGCGGCCAGTTGCGAGGAGCCCAGCGCGCCCCGGCCGGCAAGCGTGGCAACAAGCCGCCATTCGCGCCGCGTGATGCCGAAGCGTCCTTCGCACAGGCGGATGACCATGCTGCCCGCCAACGACAACAGCCGGCTCAGGCGGTAGAGCAGCAGATCGTCGAACGAGGGCATGCTGCATTCAGCAGACACATCAGGCGCATCGGTCATCGGGTAATTCCGCAGATCAGTTGATTTGAACAATCAGGCACGCGCCCCCTACAGTGGCGCGAACGCCGTGCACGGCAGTTACCATGGCTCGGGCCTGAAGGCGCGCATGCCGATGCCGTCCGGCGCACGGAGCGCACTGCCAAAACTTGAAGCACCCCAACAGGACCAAGGACACCTTCCCTCCATGACGTTGCGACCTTTCCTGCGCCGACTTGCCGCCACCCTGGCCCTGAGCGCCCTCGCCGGCGGCGCCGGCGCCCAGCCGCTCGACAGCCCGCTGCACATCGTGGTGGGTTATACGCCGGGCGGCGCAAGCGACCGGGTGGCGCGCATCGTCGGCGACAAGCTGGCGGCCCGGCTCGGCGTGCCGGTGATCGTCGACAACAAGCCCGGTGCGGGCGGCCGGCTGGCGGCGCAACAAGTCAAAAACACGCCCGCCAGCCAGAACGTGCTGATGCTGGGCAACCCGGCCGTGATGGTGGTCGCGCCGCTCGTCTTCAAGGACAACGGCTACGACGCCGAAAAGGACTTCGTGCCGGTCTCCACGGTTAGCGACTATGAGTTCGCGTTGTCGGTGTCGTCCGCCGTGCCGGTCAAGGAGCTGTCGCACCTGATCGCCTGGATGCGCGCAAACCCCGAGAAGGCCAACCTCGGCGTGCCGGCCACGGGCAGCCTGCCGCACTTTTTCGCGCTCATGATGGGCGAGAAGGCCCAGGTGCCGACCGCGGTGGTCGGCTACCGCGGCTCCGGGCCGCTCCTGACCGACCTGGTCGGCGGGCAGGTGCCGATCGCCTTCGACACGCTCGACGCCGTGATCACGCAGCACGAGGCCGGCAAGATCCGCATCCTGGCCACCTCGGGCGCCAGGCGCTCGCCCTTCGCGCCGACGGTGCCGACCTTCAAGGAGGCCGGGCTCGACCTGGTCGCCACCGGCTGGAACACCCTGTTCGCGCCCGCCAGCATGCCGCCCGCCAAGGTGACGCGCATCGCGCAGGCTGTGCGCGAGGTCATGCAGGAGCCCGACACCGTGCGCAAGTTCAACGACGCCAGGCTGGTGCCGGTGGTCAGCACACCGGCGGAGACCGCGGCCATGCTCAAGGCCTACCGTGCGCAATGGGCGCCGGTGGTGCGCAAGTCGGGCTACCAGCCCTGAGCGGGCAAAACGCTGGCGCCGACCCGACCGAACTGACACTTCTCCTTCCGGAAAACGCTCTCTTCATGCAAATCCCTCGCTTGTTCAAGCCCCGGCAACCGCTGGCCATCCTCGGCGGCGTCGCGCTGCTGATGGCGCTCGGCCTGAACGCGCCACCTGCGCTCTCGCAAGGCGCTTTTCCCGACAAGCCGGTGAAGTTCGTCAACGCCTTCCCCCCCGGTGGGCCGGCGGACATCCTGGCGCGCTCGGTGGCCGACGTGCTGCAAGCCAGCCTGAAGCAGCCGTTCGTGGTCGAGAACAAGCCCGGCGCCAGCGGCAACATCGGCGCCGACATGGTGGCCAAGAGCCCGGCCGATGGCTACACGGTGCTGTTCGGCATCGACACCACCTTCACCGTCAACCCGCACATCTACAAGGCCATGCCCTTCAGGCCGGGCGATCTCAAGCCGCTGATGATCATGGCGTCCTCCGGCCTGCTGGTGGGCGTTCACCCCTCGACCGGGATCAAGTCGATGAAGGAACTCGTCGACCAGGCCAGGAAGAAGGTGCTGAATTTCAGCTCGGCCGGCAGCGGCAGTCCAGGGCACCTGGCCGTGGAACTGTTCGCCGGGGTGACCAAGGCAAAGTTCAACCACATTCCCTACAAGGGCAACACCCCGGCCGTCACCGCCGTGCTCTCGGGCGAAGTGGACGGCGGCGTGCTGGCCACGCCCGGCATGCTGCCCTACGTCAAGGCCGGAAAAATAACGGCCCTGGCCGTGACCAGCCAACAGCGCTCCAGACTGGCCCCCGATCTGCCGACCGTGGCCGAGGCGGGCTTCAAGGACCTGGAGCAGGAGATCCTTTATGTCGCCATGGTGCCCGCGGCCACGCCGGAACCGGTGATGCAGACCCTGCGGCGCGCCTTCGCCGGTGCGTTTGCGCGGCCCGACGTGCAGGCACGCCTGCTCAACCTCGACCTTGAGTTCGACGGTTCCACGGGTGCCGCCGCAGCCAGGCGCCTGGCGGACGTGTCCGGCCACTATGCGGACGTCATCCGCGCCACCGGGATGAAAGTCGAATGAACAGACCCAACATCATCTTCATCGTGGCCGACGACCTCGGCTTTGCCGACCTGGGTTGCTATGGCGGCCGCGAGGCCGAATTCGGCCCCGTCTCGCCCGTGCTCGACGGGCTGGCGGCCGGTGGCCTGCGCTTCACCCAGGGCTACGCGAACTCGCCGGTGTGCTCGCCCACGCGCTTTGCGCTGATGACGGCGCGCTACCAGTACCGGCTGCGCGGCGCGGCCGAGGAACCCATCAACAGCCGGAGCCGCGGCAGCCTCACGCTGGGGCTGCCGCCCGAGCACCCGACGCTGCCCTCGCTGCTGCGGGCTGCCGGCTACCGCACCGCGCTGATCGGCAAGTGGCACCTGGGCTATCCACCGGCCTTCGGGCCGCTGCGCTCGGGCTATGAGGAGTTCTTCGGCCCCATGTCGGGCGGCGTGGACTACTTCACCCATTGCAGTTCCAACGGCCAGCACGACCTGTGGTTCGGCGAGGAAGAAAGGCACGAGGAAGGCTACTTGACCGACCTGCTCTCCCGGCGTTCGGCGGACTACATCGCACGCATGGCGGAGGGTGCGAAAGCGGGCACGCCCTTCTTCCTGAGCCTTCACTACACGGCGCCGCACTGGCCCTGGGAGACGCGCGAAGACGCCGACCGGGCACCGGACATCAAGGACAACCTGTTCGACCTGACCGCCGGCAATATCCACACCTACCGCCGCATGATCCACCACATGGACGAGGGCATCGGCCAAGTGGTTCAGGCCCTGCGCGAGCGGGACCTGCTGGACAACACGCTCATCGTCTTCACCAGCGACAACGGCGGCGAGCGCTTCTCCGACAACTGGCCGCTGGTCGGCGGCAAGATGGACCTGACCGAAGGCGGCATCCGCGTGCCGTGGATCGCGCACTGGCCGGCCATGGTTGCCGCCGGCCGCACGAGCGCCCAGCACTGCATGACGATGGACTGGTCGGCCACCCTGCTCGACGTCGCCGGCGTGACGGGCGATCCGGCCTTCCCGCCGGACGGCGTCTCGCTGCTGCCCGTGCTGCGCGACGCGGCCCACGGCTTCGCCCGGCCCCTGCACTGGCGCATGAACCACCGGGGCCAGCGCGCGCTGCGCGACGGTGACTGGAAGTACCTGCGGGTCGATGGCCACGACTACCTGTTCAACCTCCCGGCCGACGAACGCGAGCGCGCCAACCACGCGCAGCGCGAACCGGCGCGCCTGGCCGCGCTGCGCGAAGCCTGGGAAGCGTGGAACGCCACCATGCCGGCCATCCCCGAAGATGCCACGGTCAGCCTCGGCTACGGTGCCAAGGACATGCCGCAGCGCTGAGCGCGGCGCCCGGCAGAAGTGGAATGGAACGCGCGCCGGTGGAGCGCGCGGCCGAAAGCTGCTCCCGGCGTGCCGGAAACACGCTGAAACGCACGGGCCGGCCGGTCCGACGCCGGGGCGACATTACAATTTCCCCATGCTTTTTCCTGGCAGTTGCCGCCCTTTCGCACTGCCGCCCGCGCAGCGCCATGCCGTGTACGCCGCCGGCAATCGGCCGGTGGGGGACACCACCGCCAATGCCACCAGTCTCCAGTCCTTCGCGGGTGGACCATGGCGTCTCTGAACCTGGCGTTGTTCCACGCGATCGCCGCGGGGTTCGCGCCCCATCCGCTCGCCTTGCAGATCGCTTCGGCGATCGCGCTGGGTTCCTCGTGGCTGGGCGCGGCCGTGCTGGCCTGGGCCGCGTGGCGCCGGCCGACGCAGCGCCTCTGGATCCTGGCCGCGCTGGCCGTCGCCGTCGCAGCAGGGATGCTGGCGCACACGATCGCGGCGGCGCTGCATTTCCCGCGTCCCTTCGCACTGGGGCTGAGCCCGGCCTACATCGAGCACGGCGGGCGCGCCGGACTGCCGAGCACCCATGCGTCGGTGATGTTCACCATCGCCTTCATGCTGCTGGCGCGCCGCGGCCTGCGCGATGTCGGGCTGGCCATGGCGGCGATCGCCCTCCTCACGGGATGGGCGCGCATTTATGTGGGCGTGCACTTCCCGCTGGACGTGGCGGCCGGCGCGCTGCTGGGGGCCTTCCTGGCTGGAGCGATGGTGTCGTGGCAGCTTCTGGCGCGGCGCCTGCATCCGCCAGCCGAGCAACCGGCCGGTCACGGCGCATCGGCGGACGCGAGGCTGTAGCGCGATGGCCCTCAACCTCGAAACCGCCCTGGGCGAACCCCGACGCGCGCTGCCCGACAACGCCAAGGCAAGCGCGGACGCCGCGCTGCCGCACGCTGCCCGCTGGAGCCACGACAACGCGCCGCGGCGGCGCAGCGTATCGTGCGTGGTGCCCTGCTTCAACGAGGCGGCCAACCTGGCGCGACTGCTGCCGCTGCTGCGCACCACGCTCGACGCCACTGACCTGGCCTGGGAAGTGATCGTGGTGGACGACGGCAGCACCGACGCCACCCCTGCCCTCATGGCGCAATGGCGCGACAGCCCGGGCGTGCGCTACCTGGCGCTGTCGCGCAACTTCGGCAAGGAGGCCGCGCTGACCGCCGGCCTGCAGGCCGCCCGCGGCGACGCGGTGGTGCTGCTCGACGGCGACCTGCAGCATTCGCCCTCGCTCATCGTCACCATGATCCAGTACTGGGGCGACGGCGCCGAGGTGGTGTATGCGGTGCGCAAGGACCGCGCCGACGAGTCCGCCGCCAAGCGCGTCGGCACCGGTCTTTTCTACCGGCTGCTGAACCGTTCGCTGCGCTTCACGGTGCCCGAGGACGCGGGCGACTTCCGCCTGATGGACCGCAAGGTGGTCGATGCGCTGCTCCGGCTGCCTGAGCGCAGCCGCTTCATGAAGGGCCTGTACGCGTG
>JAQGLP010000254.1 GCA_028292835.1 Variovorax sp. | reverse complement strand
CGACGAGGCCCGGCGCGATGCCCTGGCGGCGCTGGTTCGGCCGGCCGGCGGGCTCTCGGAACTGGCGGATTGCGACCTGGTGATCGAAGCCATCGTCGAGCGGCTGGACGTCAAGCAACAGCTCTTTCGCGACCTCGAAGCGGTGGTGGCGCCCTCGGCCACGTTGGTTACCAACACCTCGTCGCTTTCCGTGACGGCCATCGCCGCGACGCTGCGGCATCCCGAGCGCTTCGCCGGTTTTCATTTCTTCAATCCGGTCCCGCTGATGAAGGTGGTGGAGGTCATCGCCGGGCTGCGCACCGACCCACGGGTGTGCGCGCAGCTGGCCGCCTTCGCGCAGCAGATGGGCCACAGCGCCGTGCAGGCCAGCGACACCCCCGGCTTTATCGTCAACCACGCCGGGCGCGGCTACGGCACCGAGGCGTTGCGCATCGTCGGCGAGAGCGTGTGCGACTTCGCCACCGTCGACCGCATCCTGACCGACCAGGCCGGCTTCAAGCTCGGCCCGTTCGAGCTGTTCGACCTGACCGGCCTCGACGTCTCGCATCCGGTGATGGAGTCGATCTACCACCAGTACCACGAGGAGCCGCGCTACCGTCCGAGCGTCATCACGGCGCAGCGGCTGGCCGCCGGCGTGCTCGGGCGCAAGAGCGGCGCGGGCTTCTACCGCTATGCCGAGGGCGGCATCCAGCGTCCGCCCGAGCCGCCCGCGCCGGTGCGGGACACGCTGCCGGGCGTCTGGGTCTCGCCCCGGGCCGCGCGGCGCGCCGAGCTGCTGCGGCTGGTCCACACCCTGGAGGCCCAGGTCGAGAGCGGCGCCACACCCTCGCCCAACGCGCTCATCCTGGTGGCGCCGCTGGGCTTCGATGTCACGACCGTCGCCGCCGTCGACCGGCTGGACGCCACCCGCACGGTGGGCATCGACATGCTGGTCGAGGATGCAACGACCAAGCGCCGCGTGCTCGCCACCAATCCCGCCACGCGCGGCGACATGCGCGACGCCGCGCATGCGCTGTTCGCGCGCGACGGCAAGGCGGTGAGCGTGATCCGCGACAGCGCCGGCTTCGTCACGCAGCGCGTGATCGCCAACATCGTCAATATCGCCGCCGACATCTGCCAGCAAGGCGTGTGCTCGCCCGCCGACCTCGAAACCGCGGTCACGCTGGGGCTCGGCTATCCGCGCGGGCCGCTCGCCATGGGCAACCTCTACGGGCCGACCAATGTCCTCGAAGTGCTGTTCAACCTCCAGACGGTGTACGGCGACCCGCGCTACCGCCCCAGTCCCTGGCTGCGCCGGCGCGGCGCGCTCGGCCTGAGCCTGCTGCATGAAGAAGAGTGAGCCCACACCGATGACCGCCCAGATCAAGAGCACCAGCGAAGGCCAGACCCTGGTGCTGACGCTTCACAACCCGGCCCAGCGCAACGCGCTCGGCCCCGAGATGTACACCGCCGGCATCGAGGCGCTGAACGGTGCCGAGGGCAACGATGAGATCCGCAGCGTGATCATCGTCGGGGAAGGCGCCTGGTTTTGCGCGGGTGGCTCGCTGCAGCGCCTGCAGGGCAACCGCGCGCAGCCGCCCTCGGTGCAGGCCGAAAGCATCGACGCGCTGCACAACTGGATCGATTCGATCCGCGCGTTTCCCAAGCCGGTCATCGCCGCGGTCGAGGGTGCGGCGGCGGGCGCCGGTTTTTCGCTGGCGCTGGCCTGCGACCTCGTCGTCGCGGCCCGCGATGCGGTGTTCGCCGCCAGCTACAGCAACGTCGCGCTGTCGCCCGACGGCGGGCTGAGCTGGCAGCTGGCGCAGGCCGTGCCGCGCCAGCTCGCGAGCCAATGGCTGCTGGGCGGCGAACGCATCGAAGCTTCCCGCCTGCACGCGCTGGGCCTGGTCAACGCGATCGCCGAGCCCGGCCAGGCGCTGGGCGACGCGCTGGCCCTGGCGGCAAAACTCAATGCGCGCGCGCCCAACGCGCTGGCCAGCATCAAGGAGCTGCTCAATGAAGCCGCGACCTCGACGCTCTCGGCCCAGCTGCCGCGCGAGCGTGACCAGTTCGTGCGCAACCTGCACCACGCGAACGCGGGCGAAGGCATCGCAGCATTCCTCTCCAAGCAAATTCCGCGCTACAGCTGAGTGCCATCCCGGTGCGCGGTCGCGAGGGCGACAGCACCGCCCTTTCCAGTCGCCGAGAGGACAGACCCATGGACGACCCCATTCTTACCATCGAAGAACGTGAAGCGATCAATGCCGGTCGCTGGTTTTCTTCCCTTTCACCCTCTCTTCGTCACGACATCCTGCGATGCGCCTTTGTCAAACGCTACAAGGACGGCGAACTGATCTGCGCGCGCGGCGACCCGCCCGAGCAGTGGATCGCCTGCGCCAAGGGCGCGGTGCGGGTGAGCTCGACGGCGGTGTCGGGCAAGCAGGTGACGCTGACCTACGTGGAGCCCGGCATCTGGTTCGGCGATGTGGCGATGTTCGACGGCGACCGGCGCACGCACGATGCCTATGCGCATGGCGACAGCACCATCCTGTGCGTGGCGCGCGCCGACTTCCGCAAGATCCTGGCCACGCACGTCGAGCTGTACGAGGCGCTGATGCGGCTGCAGGCGCGTCGCATCCGGCAGCTGTTCGGCCTGGTGGAAGACCTCAACACGCTGCCTCTGCGGGCGCGGCTGGCCAAGCAGCTGGTGCACCTAGTGCGCAGCTACGGTGTGCCGAACCTGGCCGACGGCAACCAGATGCGCATCGGGCTGCACCTGGCGCAGGAAGAGCTGGCGCAGCTGCTCGGCGCCTCGCGCCAGCGCGTCAACCAGGAGCTCAAGGCCATGGAACGCGAAAACGCGATCCGCATCGAGCCCGCCGGGCTGGTGGTGCTGGACCGCGCCGCGCTGACGCGCATTTCCGAAGCGGATCAATAAACCGCAGGACATGACATGACACAGGACTTCACCAATTTCGTCGGCACCCGGGCCGTGTCGCAGCAGCATGCCTTCGACACCGTGGCGCTGTCCGCCTGGCTCGAAAAGAACCTCGACGGCTTCCAGGGCCCGCTCTCGGTGGAGATGTTCAAGGGCGGCCAGTCCAACCCGACCTACAAGCTCGTCACCCCGACGCAAAGCTACGTGATGCGCGCCAAACCCGGCCCGGTCGCCAAGCTGCTGCCCTCGGCGCACGCGGTCGAGCGCGAGTTCAAGGTCATGCGCGGCCTGGCCGGCACCGACGTGCCGGTGCCGCGCATGTACTGCCTGTGCGAGGACGAGTCCATTATCGGCCGCGCCTTCTACGTGATGGAGTTCATGGCCGGCCGCGTGCTGTGGGACCAGTCGCTGCCGGGCATGGACCCGGCCGGGCGCGCCGCCATCTACGACGAGATGAACCGCGTCATCGCCGCGCTGCACACGGTGGACTTCGCCGCGCGCGGGCTGGCCGATTACGGCAAGCCGGGCAACTATTTCGAGCGCCAGATCGGCCGCTGGAGCAAGCAGTACGTCGCCTCTGTCACGCAGTCGATTCCCGAGATGGACCGGCTCATGGAGTGGCTGCCGGCGCACATCCCGGCCAGCGCGCGCGACGAGCGCATGACGCGCATCGTGCACGGCGACTACCGGCTCGACAATCTCATGTTCCACCCCACCGAGCCGCGCGTCATCGCGGTGCTCGACTGGGAACTCTCGACGCTGGGCCATCCGCTGGCCGACTTCAGCTACCACTGCATGTCGTGGCATATCGCGCCCGGCGCGTTCCGCGGCCTGGGCGGCCTGGACGTCGAGAGCCTGGGCATCCCGACCGAAGACGCCTACATCCGCCGCTACCTGGAGCGCACCGGCCTCTCCACGCCCGAGGCGCTGGCGGCCGACTGGAACTTCTACCTCGCCTACAACCTGTTTCGCATCGCCGCCATCCTGCAAGGGATCGCCAAGCGGGTCGAGACCGGCACGGCTTCGAGCGAACAGGCCGTCAATTCGGGCCGTGGCGCGCGTCCGATGGCCGAGCTTGCGTGGCAATTCGCCCAGCGCGCCTGAGTCGAGCCTTTCCTTCTTGACAGGAGTTCTTATGGATTTCGAGTACTCGGACAAAACCAAGGATCTGCAAAAGCGCGTCAGCGTCTTCATGCAGGACCACATCTACCCGGCCGAGGCCGAGTACACGGCGGAGCTGGCGGCCAACACGGCCGCCGGCAAGCGCTGGACGGCGCTGCAGACGGTCGAAATAGTCAAGGCCAAGGCCAAGGCCCAAGGGCTGTGGAACCTGTTCCTTCCGGTCGACAGCGCCTCGGCCTCGGGCTACTCGGGGGCCGGCCTGACCAACCAGGAGTACGCGCCGCTGGCCGAACTCATGGGCGCGGTGCCCTGGGCCAGCGAGGCCTTCAACTGCTCGGCGCCCGACACCGGCAACATGGTAACCATCGCGCGCTACGGCTCCGAAGAGATC
Organism: Variovorax sp.; assembly: GCA_028292835.1. GTDB lineage: Bacteria > Pseudomonadota > Gammaproteobacteria > Burkholderiales > Burkholderiaceae_C > Variovorax. The sequence goes on along the minus strand of JAQGLP010000254.1, from coordinate 1,039 downwards.
AAAGCGCGCTGGCTGAAGCCCCTGCTCGAAGGCCAGATCCGCTCGGCCTTCGCGATGACCGAGCCCGATGTGGCCTCCAGCGACGCCACCAACATCGCCACGCGCATCGAGCGCCAGGGCGACGACTACGTCATCAACGGCCACAAGTGGTGGATCTCCGGCGCGGCCGACCCGCGCTGCGCGGTCTTCATCACCATGGGCAAGACCGACCCGGACGCGCCGCGCCATTCGCAGCAGAGCATGGTGATCGTGCCGGCCGACGCTCCGGGCATCCGCATCGTGCGCCCGCTCAACGTCATGGGCTACGACGACGCGCCGCACGGCCACGTCGAGATGTACTTCGAGAACGTGCGCGTGCCGGTCGGCAACATCCTGCTGGGCGAGGGCCGCGGCTTCGAGATCGCGCAGGGCCGCCTCGGCCCGGGCCGCATCCACCACTGCATGCGGCTGATCGGCCTGGCCGAGCGCGCGCTCGAACTGATGTGCAAGCGTGCCTCCTCGCGCGTCGCCTTCGGCAAGACAGTGGCGCAGCAGACCGTGACGCAGGAGCGCATCGCCGAGGCGCGTTGCAAGATCGACATGGCGCGCCTCCTGACGCTCAAGGCCGCCTGGCTGATGGACGTGGCCGGCAACAAGGTCGCCAAGACCGAGATCGCCATGATCAAGGTGGTGGCACCCAGCATGGCCTGTCAGGTAATCGACTGGGCCATGCAGGTGCATGGCGGCGGCGGCATGTGCGACGACTTTCCGCTCGCGGCCGCCTACGCGGGCGCGCGCACCCTGCGCTTTGCCGACGGCCCGGACGAGGTGCACCGCAACGCCATCGCCAAATGGGAGCTGGGCAAGTACGCGGTCGACTCGCGCGACACCGCGCCGCCTGTCACACGGTTCGGACGCGCTCGCGAGCTGCTATCTTTTCGATAGCTGCCGCCGCCCGCGCCACAAGCACGGTCGGCGTTTTTCATCTGGATTTCGCGTTTACGCCGACACCAGCGCCGCGGCAGGATGCTCGGCCACCTGCACCGCGGCCACCAGCCGC
>JAQGLP010000253.1 GCA_028292835.1 Variovorax sp. | reverse complement strand
AGCTACCTGAGCGTGCACCTGCGCTTCGGGACGGTGTCGATTCGGCTGCTCGCCAGCATGGCGCACCAGCTCGCGCTGCAGGGCGACCCGGGCGCCGCGACATGGCTGGGCGAGCTGATCTGGCGCGACTTCTACTTCCAGCTGCTGGCGCACCATCCGCACCTGCATTCGGGTGGCGTCTCGCGCAGCTTCAGGCCCGAGTACGACAGGATCCGCTGGCACCACGGCAAGCACGCCGACGCCCTGTTCGAGGCATGGTGCGAAGGCCGCACCGGCTACCCGCTGGTCGATGCCGCCATGGCGCAGATCAACCAGACCGGCTACATGCACAACCGCCTGCGCATGGTGACGGCGAGCTTCCTGTGCAAGGACCTGGGGCTCGACTGGCGCCGCGGCGAGGCGTACTTCGCCGAGCGCCTGAACGACTTCGAGCTGGCATCCAACAACGGCGGCTGGCAGTGGGCGAGTTCGAGCGGCTGCGACGCGCAGCCCTACTTCCGCATCTTCAACCCGGTCACGCAAAGCGAGCGCTTCGACCCGGAGGGCAAGTTCATCCGGCGCTACCTGCCGCAACTGGCCCGGCTGTCGAACGCGGCGATCCACGCGCCCTGGAACGCGACGCCGGTGGAGCTGGCGGCCGCCGGCATCGAGCTCGGCCGGGACTATCCGAGGCCGGTTGTCATCCACGCCGAAGCGCGCGAGCAGACGCTGCTGCGCTACGCGGTGGTCAGCAAGGCCGTGCTCTAGCCGGAAGTCGGATTGCCAAAAAAATATAGCGAACTATCCAGGATTGACGCGGGCAGGCAGCCGATCCGGCTTGGATTTCGGTGTCAAGCCGCCACTTCGGATGGGGCCTCCACCCTCGTGTAGCCGCGCACCAGCCGCAGCAACTCGTCCTCCGAATAGGGCTTGCCGAGGTAGTGGTTGACGCCCAGCTCGCCCGCGTGGTCGCGGTGCTTCTCGGCGATGCGCGAGGTGATCATGATGATCGGCAGGTCGGCCAGCGACGCGTCGCCGCGGATGTTGCGCACCAGGTCGAAGCCGTCCATGCGCGGCATCTCGATGTCCGACAGCACCACGGCCGGGCGCTCCTGCTGCAGGCGCTCCAGCGCCTGCAGGCCGTCGGCAGCCAGCGCGACGCGGTAGCCCTCGCGCTGCAGCAGGCGCTGGGTCACGCGGCGCACCGTGATCGAGTCGTCCACCACCAGCACGAGCTGGCTCTGCGGCGCGGGGGTCAACGGCGTCTGCGACCCTCCGGCCGCGGCGTCGACGGCAGCATCGCTGGCGACGAAGCCAATGCCCTGCAGGCGCCGTGCCTGCTCGCCGTGCACCGAGGCCAGCGCCACCGGGTTGTAGAGCAGCACCACTACCCCCGAGGCCAGCACCGTGATGCCGGCCATGCCCGGCAGGCGCGCGAGTTGCGGCCCGAGGTTCTTGATCACCACCTCCTGGTTGCCCAGCACGTCATCGACGTGCAGCGCGATGCGCTGCGCGGCGCTGCGAACGATGATCACGGTGTTGGTCTTGCCCGGCGGACGTTCGCTCTGCGCCGACGACTGCAGCAGCGCACCGGCCCAGTAGAACGGCAGCTGCTCGCCGGCGAAGCGGTAGCTGCGGCTCGCGTAGGCCTCCCCGATCTCGGCGGCGCTGGCGCGCTGCACCAGTTCGACCAGGTTCGACGGCACGCCGAACGAGGCCGTGCCCGCACGCAGCATCACGATGTGCGTCACGGCCGTGGTGAGCGGCAGCACCAGCTTGAAGGCGACGCCCTGCCCCGGCGTGCTGTGGGTTTCGATGCGGCCGCCGAGCGCCGCCACCTGGGCGCGCACCACGTCGGTGCCGATACCCCGGCCGGCCAGCTCGGAAACCTGCCGGGCGGTCGAGAAGCCAGGCCGGAAGATCATTTCGGCCGCGTCCTGGGCCGACAGCGCCTGGCCGTCCGGCAGCAGCCCGAGGGCGCGGGCGCGCTCGGCGATGCGCTGGACGTCGAGCCCGGCCCCGTCGTCCCGGAAGCTGACGGCCACGTCGTTGCCTTCCTGGTGCAGCTCGATGGCAATCAGCCCGACGGCTTCCTTGCCGGCCTGTCGCCGCGCCTCGGGCTCCTCGATGCCGTGCGCCACGCAATTGCGCAGCAGGTGCTCGAACGCCGGCGTCATGCGGTCCAGCACGCCGCGGTCCATCTCGATCGAGCCGCCCACGATGTCGAGGCGGACCGGCTTGCCGGTGTCTTTCGAGGCTTGGCGCACCACGCGGTAGAGCCGCTCGGAGATTCCCTCGAATTCGACCATGCGCGTGCGCAGCAGTCCGCGCTGAAGTTCGCGCGTCTGGCGCGCCTGGACGGCCAGGTTGTCCTCGGTCGTCTGCACGGTCTTTTGCAGCGTGCGCTGCACCGTGGCCACGTCGTTGACCGACTCGGCCATCATGCGCGTGAGTTCCTGCACGCGGGTGAAACGGTCGAATTCGAGCGGGTCGAAGCCCTGCTGCGAATCCTTCGCCTGCGCCAAGCGCGATTGCATCTGGCTCTCGGCCTGCAGCTCGATGTCGCGCAGTTGCTGGCGCAGCCGGTCCAGGTTGCCCGTCAGGTCGTCGAGCGAGCCGCGCAGCTGGCCGATCTCGGCCTCCAGGCGCGAGCGCGTGATGATCACCTCGCCAGCCTGCGCGACCAACCGGTCCAGCAGTTGCGTCCGGATGCGAATCGCCTGACCAGAAGTGGAACGCAAGGGCGCCAGCGCCGAGGCCGGGGCCGGGGCCTGCACTCCGTTGCCAGGAAGGACTGCGGACGCCGTCGCCTCGGCCGGCCGGTCGTGGTCGGCGGCGAGGACGGGCCGCACTGGGCCGGCAGCCGCCCCGACGCTCGTCGCCTGCGATTCGGGCGCCGGTTGCGCGGAAGCGTCCTGCGTCGTCCCGGCACGGCGCAGATCGTCGAACGTGGCCTGCAGCGTGTCGAAACGGCCCAGCAGACGCTCGATGGCCGTCCGCTCGATCGACTCCGTGCCCATCAGCTCGATCTCGGATTCCATGCGGTGCGCGCGCTCGCCCAGGCGCATGGCACCCGCCAGCCGGGCGCTGCCCTTGAGAGTGTGAAGCGTGCGCAGGGTTGAGGCACGCGGCGCCGCCTCCTCCGGGTGCTGCGACCAGACGCGCAGCGTGGTGCCCAGCTGCGGCAGCAACTCGACGGCTTCTTCCTCGAAGATCGGGAACAACTCGGCGTCCACGGCGTCGATCTGGTCCAGGGCATCGTCTTCGTCGTCCAGCACGATCTCGCCGGAAGCCGCGACGCTGCCCGCGGCGGGCATGGCCGCGGCGACATGTGTAGGCACGGCGGGCTCCGCCGGCGTCGGAGAGGTCGCGACCTCGCGCAGCGCCTGCAGCATCGCCGGCTCGGGCGCGTTCAGGGCACCGGCTGCGAACTGGTGCAGCAGGCGCCGCACTTCATCCGCTGCGGCAACCAGCACGGCGCCCTGCTCGGCCGTGCCACGACCTTGCAGGTGCAGATGCTGCAGGGCGGCTTCGAACAGGCGCGCCATGCCCGACAGGCTTTGGAACCCCACGGTGGCCGAACTGCCGGCGAGCGAATGGGCCAGGCCAATCGCCGAGTCCGGCACGCTGGTGTGCGGCTCCAGCGCCCACTCGCCCACCTCGACGGCCAGCTGGCGCGACCACTCGTCGGCTTCGTTGAGATAGACGTTGTAGAGCGCCAGCCCGATGCGCAGTGGCCCGATGGCCTTGATGCGGTCGTCGATGCCGGAGGCGGAAATTTCGTCGTCGTTGTCTTGCGCAGCCACGGTGGCCGCGGACATCTCGACTGGCAGCGCGGCCGCGTTGTCGGGCTCTTCTTGCGCTGGCCCGACTGGGCGCTCGGGAAATTTGGTGGCCGCTGGCGCCGCTTCGACCTCCGTCACCCCGGCATCGGCCTCGACCGGATGCGCCGGCATGGAGAAGGACTCGCCCTGGCGCAGCGCATCGGCCGCCTGCCAGAACGGTGCGCCCTGCCAGGCAGGACCTTCGCCCGAGGCGATCGACTCAGCCCACTGCCCGAAATGCGTCAATGCGGCCTCGGTGACCGAAAGCAAGTCCGGCGTGGCGGCGCGCTGGTCGGCCAGCCAGGTGTTGAGCAGTTGTTCAAGTGTCCAGGCCGCGTCGCCGAAGGCCGACAGGCCCACCATGCGAGCACTGCCCTTGAGGGTGTGGAAGGCGCGACGCAACACGGTTTGCGGGGCCGTGTCGGCGGGGTTCGCCCCCAGCACCTCGACCGCGGCCCTGCCGTCCGCCAGCACTTCACGCGCTTCGGCCAGGAAAATGGCCTGAAGGTCGTCGTCGTCTTCGAACTCGACGGCCTCCATCTCCAGCCCTGCGCCGGAGGGCGTGAGTTCTGGGATTTTCGGGGTCCAGCTCTCGGTCGCGTGGCTCAAATCGTCGATCGGTGACAGCGGCTCGTCGTCTGCGGCAAGCGCGGTGAGCCAGGCCGTCAGCTCGGCATCTGCCTGCGCGCCGCTCGGCTCGCCGAAGTCGGGCTCCCCCTGCGGGGCGGGAGCGGCTTGAGGAGCAACCTCGGCTTCGGCCGTCTGGCGCCCCATCAGGGGCTTGAGTTCTCCGGCCTGGGGATCGAAGACGAACAGGCGCTTGGCCAGCGCCGGCTGGTAGCCCAGCATGTCGATCATGAAACCCAGCGCGCCCAGGTTGTTGCCCAGCGACTCGAAGTCGCGCGCCCCGCCATCGGCTGGCGCACCATGGGCCAGCAGGTGCGAGACATCGTCGCGCATGTGCAGCAGGGTCTGTGCCGCCTGATCGAGCCCGAGCACGGAAAACACACCGCGCATCTGCATCAACTGGGCCGGCACGGCGCGCAGCAGGCCCTGTTCGGCCGGCCTGCGGAAATACTGGTCGAGCGATTTCTCGAGTTCGCCGAGTTGACCGCGCAGCTCGCCGACCACCGTTCCCAGGGTCTGGCGCTCGCTCACCCGGCGATACAGCTCTTCCATCCACGATTCGAGCGGCTCCGAGTGACCGCCGTTGCGCGCGCGATCGATCCGTCCGGCCAGCTGCAGGGTGCGCGCCGCGAGTTGGCGATCGCGCGGATCGAGATCGTCGAAGGCCGCCTCCAGGTAGAGCACCGCGGTCGCGACCTCCATCGCAAGTTCGGTTGCCGGCGCCCGGCCCGCGTGCATCGATGCTTCGACGGCCTGCGTCAGCGCCTGGGCCAGCGGCAGGCTGGGGGGATGCAGCTTCTGCAGGGATTCGCCGAGCTGGGCGAAGCTGTCAACCGCCAGGCGGGTGCGGCTCACGTCGCCCCCCGACAGCGTCGACCACATTTCCTTGGCCGTATCGACCCGCTTGCGTGCCTGCGCAAGGACCAGGGGGTCGAAGAGGCCCAATTGCGGGCTCGCGTAGTCGACCGGCTGTGCGTCGGCCAGACCCCAGGCCAGCCGCACCGCCTTCAGCGTGGCCGCGTCGTCGTGCGCGCCGGGCAAGGCCTGCGCGCACTGGAACAGCAGATCCTGCGCCAGCACCTCGGACGCCTCGGCGCCACCGCGCGCGAGCGTTGCATACTGGAGCAACACCCGTGAAGCGGCGCGCTTGGCATACACGTCGCCCGCAAGCAGCCCCAGCGACGAAGCCTCGAAAAATGCCGCGGCCAGTGTCCAGAAACTGACGACATGGCGTGCCGAGGCGCCATGCGCCAGCCCGAGGCACACGTCATGCAGCCGTCGCGCCGCCACGGCGTCGCCGTCCTTGACCACCTTGAGCACTTCGCGGTCGAAGGTCGAACGCACCGCCGGGTCGTAGACAAGCGCGGGCCGCGCCCAGGGCGCCGAGACATCGACCCAGCGCCAGGGCATGCTCCAGAGATCGGCGGGATGGATGCGGTCGTGCCCGACGAACTCGAGCACCTCGCGGTATTGCGGAAACAGGGCCACCGACGACACCGCCTTGCCCGCCAGCAGCCATTGCAAGAACTCCATGACCGCGAAACCGGCCAGCTCCACCTTCGAGATGGCCGCCTCGGTGCAGCGCTGGGGCTCGATGATGCAGCACTGTGCCAGGGTCTCCATGGCGCCGAGCACCCGCGCGGCTGCCGGGTGGCCCACCATCCGCAGCGCGCCGGCTGCCTGATGCAAGTGGTGATGCGCCATGTGCAAGGGGCCGATATCGAGCGCGGGTGCGCCCCCGGCATCGCGCGCATGGCGCCGCAATGCCTTGACGCCGGCATCGATGGACTTGCGGATTTCGTCGTTGACCCAGGCCAGAGGACCGAGATCGATCGCCGAGGGAGCGGCGGCGACCGTGGCCCCCACGGGCGCCGTGGCGGGTACCAAAAGTTGCATCGTGAAGCCCCTGCCCTGGATGATCAGGCGATCTTGAAACGCGACACCGACTGGCGCAGCTCGTCCGCCATGTGGGAGAGTTCGCGCACCTGCTGTGCCGTGGTGCGGGTGCCTTCACCGGTCTGTTCGGTCACGGCGAAGATGTGCTGGATGCTGGCGGCGACCACGTTGGCCGATTGCGCCTCGCTGGAAGCGGCGCTGGAGATCTGTTCGATCAACTCGGCCAGGCGACGCGACACCCGGTCGATCTCCGAGAGCGCGGTACCCGCGTTGTCCGACAGCCGGGCGCCCTCGACCACGCCCTGGGTGGAGCGCTCCATGGCGCCCACCGCGTCCTGCGTGTCGGTCTGAATCGCCTTCACCAGCGCCGAGATCTGGCGCGTGGCGTCGGCCGAGCGCTCGGCCAGCCGCTGAACTTCCTCGGCCACCACCGAGAAGCCGCGTCCGGCCTCGCCCGCCGAGGCGGCCTGGATGGCGGCATTGAGCGCCAACACGTTGGTCTGCTCGGTAATGTCCGAGATCAGCTCGGTGATTTCGCCGATTTCCTGGGACGATTCGCCCAGGCGCTTGATGCGCTTGGAGGTTTCCTGGATCTGGTCGCGGATCGAGTTCATACCGCCGATCGCGTTCTGCACCGCCTGCAGGCCCGACGACGCGGCCTCCAGCGACTGACGCGCCACCGTGGCCGATTCGTTGGCCTGCGTGGACACGCCATTGATGCGCTCGGCCATGGTCAGCACCGACTGGCCGGTGTCGCGGATCTCGCGCAGCTGTTCGGTCGAGGCGGCCAGCAGTTCGGTGGAAGTGTTCTCCACCTGCGACGTGGTGGCGGCCACGCGGGTGACCGTGTTCTGCACGTTGCCCACCAGCAGGCGCAACTCCTCCACAGTGTAGTTCACCGAGTCGGCGATCGCTCCCGTGATGTCCTCGGTCACGGTCGCTTCCTGCGTCAGGTCGCCTTCGGCCACCGTCTGCAACTCGTTCATGAGCCGCAGAATGGCCGCCTGGTTGGCGCTGTTGACACGGCTTGCCTCTTCGCTTTGGCGCTCTGCTTCGATGCGCTCGCGCTCGGCCGCCGCGGCGCGGTTGCGCCCTTCGAGAATCTGCAAATAACCCATGCTGCCCGCCAGCGCCAGGGCGACCAGCGACAGCAGCACCAGCATCGCCAGCGTGCCGGCGCCCAGTCCGGTGTGCTTGGACAGGTCGTCCTGCAGCTGGCCCAGCGCCGTGCGCAGCGTTTCGCTGTCGTTCAGGATGGAGGTTTGCGCCTCGCGCGCGGCCACCAAGCCCTGCAGGTTGCCCAAGATGGCGCTGGCCTGCGTGCGCGACTGTTCGTAAATCTTGAGCAGCTCTTCGAGCTGCTGGCGCGTTTGCGGATCGCGCGAAGCCGGCAGACGCAGCTGCGCGCTGCCGTCGAGCAGGCCACGGACGATTTCCTGGAAGGTGTTCAAGTCCTTGCCGAGCAGGAACACTGCGTCCGGGCTGACGCCTTCGATGGTCAGGAATTCGTTGGCCGACTTGCCGATGCGCTGCGTCAGCATCGCGAGCTGGCCGGTGGCGGAGATCTCGGACACGGAGGCGTTCTGCTGGGTCTTGAGCGAGGCCACCGTCTCGGCCATTTCAAGCAGGTCCGAGGACTGCTTGTTGATGGTGCGCAGCGAGGCCCCCACGCGCGTCAGGATGTCCTGCTGGGTGAGCACCACCTTGGCATTGCGATCGGCGCGCTCCACCAGCGGCGTGATCTTCTGCATTTCGGCTTCGTACTGGCTCCCGACGCGCTCCAGGCGCAGCCCCTCGTCGCCCGCGGCCAAACCGTTGGCGCGCCGCGCCAGGTCTTCCGAACTGTCCTTGACCTCGGCGAAGGCGCTCGGGTTGCCCACCAGCGCCTGGGTCACCGACTTGGCAAGGCGCTGCGACTGCATCAGCGACTGACCGGCGCTGGCAACCTGTTGCGCGGTGCGGTCGGCGCGCAGGATCGCCGAGCCGGCGATCAGCAGCAGCAGCACCACGGTCGCGGCCAGCACGATGCCCAGCAGACGCTGCCGGCGCTCCGAGGTCAGGCCGGAAGCATAGGCCGATGCGGCTGCGGCCAGACCCTTGGCTTTGGATGCAAACGGGGCGGGCGAGGCCCCGGCGGCCGCCTGCCGGGCGTCCGGCTCCTCGAGACCGTGCGTCGTCGGAAAACCATCGGCATCGAGGGCGGGACGGGCCCTGCCGGCGCCTGGCACCCCTGCGGCGGGATCGGGTGCGCCCGCCCCCGTTGCAGCGGTGCGCAGCAAAGCCTCGTCCCGGGACGAATCGAATTGGTTGAACTTGTCGGCGATCGAACTCACGGTCAGTTCCTTCAGGTTGGTAGCGGCCCGGTCACGCTCAGGCGCCGATGCTCAGAAACCGGGGGTGTTGGGACAGCGCCTGCAGGTTGACTTCCTGCCAGCGGGCACCGTCCGTGTCGGTGTACGAATGGCCCAGCCAGGCGGGAGCGTCGGCGGCCGGTGCGTGGGATGCGGTGAATGCCTCGATGCCGCGCAGGCCGACCAGCCGGTCGACCTGGAGCGCGCAGTTGACTTCCAGCAGCTCGTTGAACGCCACCAGGCGGTTGTGCGCCTGACTGCGTTCGCTGGGCGCCGCAGCCGAATCCGAAATGAAGGCGGCCAACTCGATCACGCCGAACACGCCGCCGCGCAGGTTGGCCACGCCCAGGAACCATGGCTCGGTGTAGGGCACCGACTGCGGCGGCGTCCACGGGAAGATCTCGCCGGCATGGCCGAGCGGGAACAGGTAGTTGGCGTCGCCCGCCTCGACCGCGAGCCACGAGGCGGTCACAGCCGACGTGCGTGCCGCCTGCAGACGGCCTGCGAGGCGGGCCTGGAAGGCCCGGAGGGCGTCGCGGTTCGCCATGGTCAGCCGGCCCGGCGCGCCTGGAGCAACGCTGGTCGCACAACACGCCGCATCGAGCGCACCGTCTTCATGCCAGCGCGCTGATCTTGGCCATCAGCTCGGCCGGGTTGACGGGCTTGACGATGTAGTCGCGCGCGCCCTGGCGCAATCCCCAGACCCGGTCGGTTTCCTGGTTCTTGCTGGTGCACATGATGATCGGCACTTGCGCGTAGAGCGGATTGCGGACAATGGCACGGGTCAGCTGGAAGCCATTCTGGCCCGGCATCACGACATCCATGAGGATCAGGTCGGGCACTTCTTCTTCGAGGCGCCGCAGGGTGTCCTCGGCATTCTGGGCGGTCGTGACCGAGTAGCCCTGCTTCTTGAGCAGGTCGCCCAAGAACATCAACTCGGTTTTGGAATCGTCAACGACGAGAACTTTCTGAACGGGCATCACTGGATTTCCTGCGGAGCGGCGCCAAACTGCCGCACGGCTTGCAGCAGCTGGTCTTTGGTAAAGGGTTTGGTGAGATGGTGTTGGGAGCCGACCATGCGGCCCCGCGCCTTGTCGAACACGCCGTCCTTGGAAGACAGCATGACGACGGGGACGGAAGAAAACTCCGCGTTGCGCTTGATGATCGCGCAGGTCTGGTAGCCGTCGAGGCGCGGCATCAGGATGTCGCAGAAGATCAGGTGGGGGCGGTGATCGTCGATCTTGGAGAGCGCATCGAAGCCGTCCTCGGCCAACAACACCTCATGGCCGCCCTGCTTCAGAAAAATCTCGGCACTGCGCCGAATGGTGTTGCTGTCGTCAATGACGAGCACTTTGTAACCGGACCCATCCGTGCTCATAAGCACTCGCTCCTTTTGTCAGCCTTCGATCCCACACCGGACGCGACACCATGCCACGCTCAGATTTCAACCATTTCGAAGTCTTCCTTGCGTGCTCCGCACTCGGGACAGGTCCAGTTCATCGGTACCTGGGCCCACGGCGTGCCGGGTGCAATACCCTCTTCCGGAACGCCCACCGCTTCGTCATAGATCCACCCGCAAATCAGGCACATCCAGGTTTTCATGTCGGTCACAGCTTACGGGTCCTCTTCATAGAATGCAACGATTGTATCGAGACGTACAACATCAACTGTCGTAGACGTCTCACATATGCCACCATTGCGGGTGACTGTTTTTGGCGCATGAACACTTTTTCATTAACCGACAAGCCCATCTCCATCGAGCAGGAAGAAAACGACGTTGCCGATGACGACGACGCCCGCCTGCCCTGCGTGCTGAGCTTCAATGCCAGTGATCCCAGCGGCGCGGGCGGACTTGCCGCCGACACGCTGGCCGTGGCTTCCGTGGGCGCTCATCTGCTGCCGGTCGTGACGGGCGCTTACGCGCGCGACACGGCCGAGATTTTCGACCACTTTGCCTTCGACGAGGAAACGGTGGCCGAACAGGCCCGCGCCATCCTCGAAGACGTGCCGGTGCAGATCATGAAGATCGGCTTCGTCGGCAGCCCGGAAATCCTCGCCACCATCGCCGGCATCGCGACGGATTATCCCGACTTGCCGGTGGTCGCCTACATGCCGAACCTTTCATGGTGGGAGGAAGACGCGATCGAGGCCTACCTCGACGCCTTCGGCGAGCTGCTGCTGCCGCAGACGACGGTGCTGGTGGGCAACCACAGCACGCTGCGCCGCTGGCTGCTGCCCGACTGGAGCGGCGACAGGAGCCCGACGGCGCGCGACATCGCGCGCACGGCCGGCGAGCGCGGTGTGCCCTACACGCTGGTGACCGGCATCGCGCTGCCCGACCAGCACATCGACAACGTGCTGGCGTCGCCGGAGACCGTGCTGTGCAGCGAGAAGTTCGAGCGTCTCGAGGCAGTGTTTTCCGGTGCCGGCGAGACACTGTCGGCGACACTGGCGGCCCTGCTCGCGAGCGGCACCGACCTGGTGGCCGCCACCACCGAGGCGCTCAGCTACATGGACCGCTGCCTCGACGCGGGTTTTCGCCCCGGCATGGGCCAGGTGCTGCCCGACCGCCTGTTCTGGGCCCAGCCCGACGATGACGATGACGAAGCGGCCGAGGAATCGCCCGCGCCCGAGGGCTTCGCCCTGCCTCCCCACGAAACCCGCCACTGATGCCACACACCACCACTGCGAACCACAGCACCACCGACCGCAACCTCAGCTTGTTCGAGCGCGCCCGCGCCGTGATCCCGGGCGGCGTCAACTCGCCGGTGCGCGCCTTCAAGGCCGTTGGAGGCACGCCGCGCTTCATCGAGCGCGCGCACGGCGCCTACATGTGGGACGCCAACGGCCAGCGCTACATCGACTACATCGGCTCCTGGGGACCGATGATCCTGGGCCACGGCCACCCGGCCGTGGTCGAGGCCGTGCAAAAGGCCGTGCTCGAAGGCTTCTCGTACGGCGCGCCGACCGAGCGCGAGGTCGAGCTGGCCGAGGCCATCCTGGCGCTGGTGCCGTCGATGGAGATGGTCCGGCTGGTGAGTTCCGGCACCGAGGCCGCCATGAGCGCGCTGCGGCTGGCGCGCGGCGCCACCGGGCGCAAGTACATCATCAAGTTCGAGGGCTGCTACCACGGCCACGCCGACGCGCTGCTGGTCAAGGCGGGCTCGGGCCTGGCCACCTTCGGCCACCCGACCTCGGCCGGCGTTCCGCCCGAGGCGGTGCAACACACGCTGGTGCTGGAATACAACAACCTGGCGCAACTGGAAGAGGCCTTTGCGCTGCACGGCCACGAATTGGCCTGCCTGATGATCGAGGCGATCGCCGGCAACATGAATTTCGTGCGCGCCACGCCCGAGTTCGCCCGGCGCTGCCGCGAGCTGTGCACCCGGCATGGCGCGTTGCTGGTGTTCGACGAGGTGATGACGGGCTTTCGCGTCGGCCTGCACGGGGCGCAGGGCGTGCTCGGCATCACGCCCGACCTCACGGTGCTGGGCAAGGTGATCGGCGGTGGCATGCCGCTGGCGGCCTTCGGCGGGCCGCGTGCCATCATGGAGCAGCTCGCCCCGCTCGGTCCGGTCTACCAGGCCGGCACGCTGTCGGGCAACCCGGTCGCGACCGCCTGCGGACTGGCCACGCTGAAGGAGATCGCCCGGCCCGGCTTTTATGAAACGCTGTCGCAGAAGACGCGTTCGCTCGTCCATGGGCTGAAAGCAGCAGCCGCCGCCGAAGGCCTGCCCTTCAGCGCCGACAGCGAGGGCGGCATGTTCGGCTTCTTCCTGTTCGACGAACTGCCGCAGAACTACGCCAAGGTCATGACGACCGACAACGCGACCTTCAATGCCATGTTCCATGGCCTGCTGGGGCGCGGCGTGTACATCGCGCCGGCGCTCTACGAGGCCGGCTTCGTCAGCGCCGCGCACAGCGACGAGGACATCGGGGCAACCCTTGAAGCCGCCCGCGAAACTATCAGGGCGCTATCGAAATAATAGCTGCAGACGCAACATCCGCAGGCGCCGAAGCCACTTTTGACTAAGAGATAGCGAAGCGGACGGCGGCTGCCCTGGCGCTGCGGTGCAGGTGACCAGCGGCAGCACCGGCCGCCCAGCCTAAGCCCTCGCGTTCGCGATGCCCAACGCACGCGGCCGGGCCATGGCGAGGGCGAAATACACGCCACCGCCGATCGCCACG
>JAQGLP010000243.1 GCA_028292835.1 Variovorax sp. | reverse complement strand
TCGACCTCCGGCGGCAGGCCTTGCGCCAGGGCGCCGCCGCTCCAGGCAAGGGCGGCGAGCGCCACGGCGGCAAAGCCCCTGCGCGCGGCCGGCAGGAGCGCAGGCGTCATCGGACGGCCGGGCGCATCGGGCTGGCGAGGATGCGCTGGATGTCCTGCAGATCGCTCGGCTTGACCAGGTGATGGTCGAAGCCCGCCTCGCGCGAGCGCCGGCGGTCCTGCACGGTGCCCCAGCCCGTCAGGGCCACGAGCGTCATGTCCTGGCCCCACGTCTGCTGGCGGATGCGGCGGGCCGCTTCGTAGCCGTTCAGCCTGGGCATGCCGACGTCCATGATCACCACGTCGGGGCGGAACGTGGCGGCCTGCGCTACCGCCTCCAGGCCATCGTGGGCGATGCGCGTCTCGTGGCCGATGATCTGCAGGAGGCTGGCCATGCCATGGACGGCATCCTTGTTGTCGTCCACCACCAGCACCCGGCGGGACGCCCCCTGCAGGGCGGCGTCGGGGGCATCCGGCGCCGCCACCGGCGAGACCGAAAACACCGGCAGGCGCACCGTGAACTCGCTGCCCCGGTCGAGCCCCTCGCTTCGCACCGCGATGGTGCCGCCGTGCAGCTCGATCAGGCTGCGAGCGAGCGCGAGCCCGATGCCCAGGCCGCCGCGCGGCCGGTCGAGCGAGGTGTCGATCTGCACGAACAGGTCGAACACGCGGGGCTGCATGTCGGGCGGGATGCCGATGCCGTTGTCGGCCACGCGCACCACGACGCCGCCGTCCTCGAGCGCAGCCGTCAAGGCAATCCGGCCGCCGGATGGGGAGAACTTGACCGCGTTGTTGAGCAAATTGGTAAACGCCTGCATCAGCCGCGCCGCGTCCGCGTCCAGCAGGACGATCTCCTCGGGCAGCTCCAGCGTCAGGCGCTGCGACCACTGGTCGACCAGGGGCTGGATGACCTCGACCGCCTGCCGCAGCACCTCGGCCAACTCGATCGGCTTTCTCTGCAGCACCACCTTGCCCCGGCTGATGGAGCTCGCGTCCACAAGGTCGTCGACCAGCCGCACCAGCTGCGCCAGCTGGCGCTCCATCATGCGCTGTGCGTCCAGGGCCAGCTCGGAGTCGCCGCGCGCCAGCCGCAGCACCTCCAGGCCGCTGCGCAGCGGGGCGAGCGGGTTGCGCAGCTCGTGCGCCAGCACCGCCAGGAACTCGTCCTTGCGCCGGTCGCTGTCGCGCAGCGCCTGCTCGGCCTGGTGGCGCTCGGTCATATCGCGCGTCGAGCCGCTGACGGCGACCACGGCGCCGTTCGCATCGAGCACCGGCACGAGGATGTGCTCGTACGCCCGGGTCCCGAAAGGGCTGATGTAGGGCATCTCGTCGCGCACCGGCCGTGCGGTCTCGATGACCTGGCGGATCTGCTGCTGCAGGCGCTGCGCCAGCAAGGGCGGGTAGCCGAGATCCAGGAAGGTTTTCCCAAGCACGTCCTCCATGCGCTTCTGCCACGCCGCGAGCAGGGGCTCGTTGACGTAGGTGAAGCAGCCCTCGAGGTCGAACAGGTAGTTGAAATCGGCGGTGTTCGACAGCGCTGTCTCGTAGATGAGCCGCTGCCGGTCGTGTTCGGCCTCCACGCGGTCGTGCTCGCTCTGGGCCCGCCTGCGCGCGTCGATATTGCTGAAATAGGCGGAGATCCCGTAGGCGGCCGGATAGAAGCGCACCTCGTACCACCGGCCGCTGCCCGCGTAGGGCGCGGCAATCGATTCAGCCCCCCCGCCGGCCGCGACCCGCTGGTACGCGCGCTCGAACTCGCTGCCGATCAGCGCGGGAAGCTCTTCAAAGAGCTTGCAGCCGAGCAGCTGGTGCACCGGCCGCATGACCATCGACGCGGCGGCCTGGTTCACATAGACGAGGCGCGCGTCGTGATCGAGCGCGAAGAAGCCGTCGCTGATGCTCTCCAGGATCGCCCTGGCATCGATGTCGAGCGGCCGCGTCTGCTGCAGCGGCGCGCGCGACGCCACTGTCTCGCGCCCGCGCGCCAGGGCGCCCGCGGCGGCCTTGCCTACCCGTCCCGTCATGGCCTTGCCCAGCCACCGACCACGTTGTCTCATTGTCTGATTCCTTTCCTCGCGAGGCCGGTTCTTCACCGGGGCCTCGATAATCCCGTGATGTTCGTCATCCCTGGATTCTCTGTCGTATTGCGCCGTCCTGGTGTCGCGAGGACGCCTGGCGAGATCCTGCCTGTGCTCGAAAGCAGGGCGATGCATGCCGATGCTACGGGCGCGGAAAGGTTGATCGATGACTAGATGGCTGGCTTTCGACACCAGCACCGACGCGCTGTCGATCGCGCTGCGGGATGGCGCCGCGCTGTGGGAGCATGGCGGGGCCGGCGGCGCGCAGGCGTCCGCGACGCTGATTCCCCAGGTCATGCGGATGCTGGCCCGGGCCGGGCTGCGGCTGGACCAGCTCGACGTCATCGCCTTCGGCCGCGGCCCCGGCTCGTTCACCGGACTGCGCACCGCCTGCTCGGTGGCGCAGGGGTTCGGCTACGGCGCCGGCGTGCCGCTGCTGCCGGTCGATACCCTGCACGCGGTGGCCGAGGAAGCCCGTGAGCGCTTCGGCGCCCGGCGCGTGGTGGCCCTGCTGGACGCGCGCATGGACCAGGTGTATGCGGCGCGCTACGTGCAGGATGGCGACACGATGGCCGCCGAAGGCGGCGAGCCGGCGCTGCTGAGCCCGGAGCAGGTCGAGGTGCCGCCCGGCTGGGCGCTCGCGGGCAATGCCTTCGCGGCCTATGGCGAGCGCCTGCCCGGCGCTGCGGCGTGCCACGCGGTGCTGCCGACGGCCGCC
>JAQGLP010000216.1 GCA_028292835.1 Variovorax sp. | reverse complement strand
TTGACGATCGCCAGCAGCGTGATCAGCGGCTTGATCAGGTCCATGGCCGGGCTCGGGACGAGCGCCATGTCAACGGCCGCCGGTCACATCGAGCAGCGCCATGGTGGTGTAGCTGGCCTGTGGCGAGAGCAGCCACAGGATTGCCTCGGCGACCTCCTCGGGCCTGCCGGTGCGCTTCATCGGCACGCTCGGCGCCAGCATGCGGGCGCGGTCGGGCATGCCGCCCGAGGCGTGGATCTCGGTTTCGATCAGGCCCGGCCGCACGGCGTTGACGCGGATGCCCTCGTCGGCCACCTCCTTGGCGAGCCCGATCGTGAAGCTGTCGATGGCGCCCTTGCTGGCGGCGTAGTCGACGTACTGCCCCGGCGATCCGAGCCGCGTCGCGGCGCTGGAGACGTTGACGATGGCGCCGCCCGCGCCGCCGTGGCGGGTGCTCATGCGCCGCACCGCCTCGCGCGCGCACAGGAAGCTGCCGATCACGTTGATGCGGAACATGCGTTCCAGCCGCGCCATGCTCATCTGGTCGACACGCGCCTGCACGTCGACCACGCCGGCGTTGTTGACCAGCGCCGTCAGCCGGCCGAGCCGGGCGTCGATCTCCCCGAACATCGCGAGCACCTGCGCCTCGTCGCCCACGTCGGCCTGCACCGCGAGGGCCCGGCCGCCAGCGGCGCGGATGGCGCTCACCACCTCGTCGGCCGCCAGCGAGTTGTCGGCGTAGTTGACGGCGACTGCGTAGCCGCTGCGTGCCGCGAGCAGCGCGGTCGCCGCACCGATGCCGCGGCTGCCGCCGGTCACCAAGATCACCTGATCCAGACTCGCCATGGTCGATGCTCCTGCACGAACGCCGTGCGTCAGTTAAAACGTCCTCCGGATTATGAGCAGCGTGCGGCGCCAACGGCGTCATGGCGCGGCAATCCGCCCCCTTCTTCATCCATTCTCAGGAGCACCCATGGGCCAGTTCATCGATCTCACCGCCAAAGACGGCTTCACCTTTCCGGCCTATGTGGCCGAGCCGGCGGGCACGCCCAGGGGCGCGGTGGTGGTGGTGCCGGAAATCTTCGGCGTCAACTCGCACATCCGCTCGGTGGCCGACGGCTACGCCGCCGAGGGCTACCTGGCGGTGTCGCCGTCGACCTTCCACCGCGTCAAGCCCGGTGTCGAACTCGGCTACAGCGAAGCCGACATGAACGCCGGCTTCGCGCTCAAGACCGCGGTGGAGGCGCTGCCCGGTCCCGGCGTGATGCAGGACCTCCAGGCGGCGGTCGAGTACGCGGGGCGCGCCGGCAAGGTCGGCATCGTGGGCTACTGCTGGGGCGGCCTGCTGACCTGGCGCGCGGCCGCCTCGGTCGCCGGCCTGTCGGCGGCGGTGCCCTACTACGGTGGCGGCATGACCACGCCGGAGGAAACCGCGCGGCAGCCCCGGGTGCCGGTGATGGCGCATTTCGGCAACCAGGACCACTGGATCCCGCTCGACTCGATCGAGACTTTCCAGAAGGCGCACCCGGAGGTCGAGGTGCATGTGTACGCCTCGGGCCACGGCTTCAACTGCGACCAGCGCGGCTCCTACAACGCCGGCGCGGCCGCCACCGCGCGCGAGCGCACGCTGTACTTCTTCGGGAAGCACCTGGGCTGAAGCAGGCGCCGCCCGCGCTCGGATCAGACGGTCGCGATGCGCAGCAGGTTGGTGTTGCCGCCTTCGCCGAAGGGCAGGCCGGCGATGGCGACGATGGTCTGGCCGGGCTCGGCGAAGCGCTCGCGCCGGGCCACCTCGCAGGCGCTCTCGGTCATCTGCGTCACGTCGGCCACGTCGCCGACCTGCACCGAGTGGATGCCCCACACCAGCGCGAGCCGGCGTGCGGTGCCGATGTGCGGCGTGAGGCTCAGCACCGGCGCCTCGGGCCGCTCGCGCGCGGCGCGCTGGCTGGTGCTGCCCGAGTTGGTGTAGCAGACGATGGCGGCGGCCTGCAGCAGCGACACCGCGCGGCGCATGGCGCAGCACACCGCCTCGGCCATGTCGGTATGGCCGGGAATGTTGGGCGTGTGCGAGGCGTCGATCAGCTGGCGGTAGATCGGGTCGGCCTCCACCTGCTCGATGATGCGGTTCATCATGTCGACCGCCTCGACCGGGAACTTGCCCGAGGCCGACTCGGCCGACAGCATCACCGCGTCGGCGCCGTCGTAGATGGCGGTGGCGACGTCGGACGCCTCGGCGCGCGTGGGCACCGGGGCCTCGACCATCGATTCGAGCATCTGCGTGGCGACGATGACCGGCTTGCCCAGGCGGCGGCAGCTGCGCACGATGCGCTTCTGGATGGCCGGCACGCGCTCGGCCGGCATCTCGACGCCCAGGTCGCCGCGCGCGACCATCACGCCGTCCGACAGCGCCACGATCTCGTCGAGCCGCTCGATGGCGGACGGTTTTTCCAGCTTGGAGACGATGGCCGCGCGATCGCCGATGATGGCGCGCGCCTCCGACACGTCCTCCGGGCGCTGCACGAACGACAGCGCGATCCAGTCGGCGCCCATCTCCAGCGCCAGGTCCAGGTCGCGCAGGTCCTTGGCCGTCAGCGCCGTGATGGGGAGCACCACGCCGGGCACGTTGACGCCCTTGCGCTCGGACAGCTTGCCGCCGACCACGACGCGGGTCTCGGCGAAATCGGCGCCGCAGGACTCGACCTCCAGGCGCAGGCGGCCGTCGTCGAGCAGCAGTTCGGCGCCGGGCTTGAGCGCGGCGAAGATTTCCGGGTGCGGCAGGCCAGCGCGGCGCACGTTGCCCGGCGTCGGGTCCAGGTCGAGGCGAAAGGCCGCGCCTTCGGCCAGCATGACCGGGCCGCCGGCGAAGGTGCCCACGCGCAGCTTGGGACCCTGCAGGTCGGCCAGGATGCCGATCGGGCGGCCGGTTTCCTGCTCCAGCTCGCGCAGTACGTCGAAGCGGGCACGGTGGTCGGCCGCGGTGCCGTGGCTGAAGTTGAGGCGAAAGACGTCGACGCCGGCCAGGAACAGGCGGCGTACCGTGTCCTTGTCCGAGCTGGCGGGGCCGAGGGTGGCGACGATCTTGGCGTTACGGGTTCTGCGCATTTGGGGGTCTCCTTTGAGGTCGGGCCCTCGCGGGAGCCTCGATCCGTTTCTTTGCTTCGGGCGGAAGCGGCGCTCGCGCGCGCTTGCCGGGCGATGGGGCGATGTTCTTCATATGGAGCCCATCGGAGAAGCCCCGGGCGCCGCATTACGTTTATTCCCCGCAGGAATGCCTGGCCTGCTGGCGCACAATGCCCCGCATCGCAGGACCGCTCGATGACGCTACAGCACATTCCCCCCATCCAGTGCCTGCTGACCTTCGAGTGCGTGGCCCGGCTGCGCCACGCGGGGCGTGCGGCCGACGAGCTGTGCGTGACGGCCAGCGCCGTCAGCCACCGCATCCGCCAGCTCGAGGCGCACGTCGGCTTCAAGCTGTTCGGGCGCAGCGACTTCACGCTGACGGCCGACGGCGCGAGCTACCTGGCCAACGTGCGGGTCGGGCTGGCGGCGCTGCAGCAGCTGCCCTCGGTGCGCAAGCCCAGCGGCGCGACGCGGCTGCGCGTGGCGGTCACGCCGACCTTCTCGCGGCAGTTCCTGATGCCCCGGCTGGAGTTGTTCCGCAACGCCTATCCCGACATCGATCTG
Source organism: Variovorax sp. (assembly GCA_028292835.1). GTDB lineage: Bacteria > Pseudomonadota > Gammaproteobacteria > Burkholderiales > Burkholderiaceae_C > Variovorax. The sequence goes on along the minus strand of JAQGLP010000216.1, from coordinate 2,944 downwards.
GTGTTCCAGGTGTCCATTCCGTTGCTGGACGTGACGGCGGAGCAGGCCGATCTGGAGGTGCGCTACGGCGTGGGCGGGTATGTCGATTGCGAGCACCGTCTCATCCTCCGGGAGGAGGTGACGCCCGCGTGCAGCCCCAGCTACCTCAACGAGTTCGGGCCGTTCACCGGGTTCGACACCGCGCCCGAGATCGCCAGCGCGCGGCTCATCCGCAGCCCGCTCGAGCCCTGGCACCCGTGGTTCTCGAGTTGCGGGCTGGTGCTGCCCGAGCCCCACGCGGGCTCGCAGTTCAACGACCTCGGGCTGGTCTACGACGCGGCCGCGAGCGGCTTCGGCGTGGCGCTGGTGCGCCTGAAGATGGGGGCGACCTGGCTGGAATCCGGGCGGCTGGTGCGGCTGTCGCAGCGCACGGTGGCCTCGCCGCACAGCCATTACGTCTGCTGGCAGCCCGGCACGCTCGACCGCTGGGAGTGCGCGGCCTTTGCCGACTGGATGACGCAGGCCCTGGCCTGAAGCCCGAAGCCGCAAAGTTTTTTCAAGTCCTGCGCCAAAAACCTTCAACCCGCAAGAGGTTTTGTTTTCATACAGTTCCGGCGGAGTCGGAACATGCTGCAGGGGGTAGGCGGCCGCGACCCCATCGGGCGCAGCGTGCCGATGTCGAAAAAACTTTAATTCCTTGGAGACTACGTCATGCCCTGGCAGCAAATCTACGACCCGTTCGGCAACATGATCATCTCCACCGGGCTGGCGGCCATCCCGGTGGTGGTGATGCTCGTGGCACTGGGGTTTCTCCACATCAAGGCGCACTACGCGGCGGGTCTGGGGCTGCTGGCGGCCATCCTGGTGGCGATCTTCGCCTACGGCATGCCCGCCGGCATGGCCGGGCGCGCGGCGATCTTCGGCGGCTTCACGGGCTTGCTGCCGATCGGCTGGATCGTGCTCAACATCATCTTCCTGCAGCAGCTCGCCGAGCAGAACGGCAGCTTCAAGATCCTGCAGGACTCGCTCTCGGGCATCACCCAGGACCGCAGGCTGCAGTTGCTCCTGATCGCGTTTTGCTTCGGCGCCTTCTTCGAGGGCGCGGCGGGCTTCGGCACGCCGGTGGCCGTCACCGCGGGCATCCTGATCGGGCTGGGCTTCTCGCCGCTGGCGGCCTCGGGCCTGTCGCTCATCGCCAACACCGCGCCGGTGGCGTTCGGCGCGCTGGGCACGCCGGTCATCACGCTGGCCAAGGTGCACGGCTACGACTTGATGCAGGTCACGGCCATGATCGGGCGCCAGCTGCCGTTCTTCTCGCTCATGGTGCCGTTCTGGCTGATCTGGGCGTTCGCCGGGCGCAAGGCCATGATGGAGATCTGGCCGGCCATCCTGGTCACGGGGCTGTCGTTCGCCATCCCGCAGTACCTGGTGTCCAACTTCATCGGCCCGGAGTTGGTGGACATCATCGCCGCGCTGATCTCCATGATCTGCCTGGTGCTGTTCCTGCGGGTCTGGCAGCCCAAGAAGATCTGGACCTCGCCGTCTCTCCGGGGCCATGACGTCAGCGCCGCCGAGGCCAAGGCGCCCGCGGCGATCGTGACGCACAGCCGCAGCGAGCTGGTGCGCGCCTGGACGCCCTGGGTGATCCTGTCGGTGTTCGTCTTCGTCTGGGGGCTGCCTTCGGTCAAGCGGGCGCTCGACGGCGTGTTCGCTCCCTCGTTTCCAATGACGGGCCTGCACAACCTGGTGGAGAAGATGCCTCCGGTGGTCAGGACGCCGACCAAGGAAGGTGCGGTCTACGTGCTGACCCTGCTGTCGGCCACGGGCACCGGCATTCTCCTGTCGGCCATCGTCAGCGCGCTGGTGATGAAGTACAACCCCATCGAGATCGTGCGCACGTTTTTTCGCACGCTCTGGCTGGTGCGCTACTCGCTGATGACCATCGTCCTGATGCTGGCGCTGGGCACCATCACGCGCTACTCGGGCACCGACACCACGCTGGGCCTGGCGTTCGCCAACACCGGCGCGTTCTACCCGTTCTTCGGCACGCTCATGGGCTGGATCGGCGTCGCGATGACGGGCTCCGACACGGCGTCGAACGTGCTGTTCGGCGGCATGCAGAAGGTGGCGGCCGAGCAGCTGGGGCTCTCGCCCAACCTGATGGGCGCGGCCAACAGCTCTGGTGGCGTCATGGGCAAGATGATTGATGCACAGTCGATCGTGGTGGCTTCCACCGCCACACGCTGGTTCAACCACGAGGGCGACATCCTGCGCTACGTGTTCTTCCACTCGATCGCACTGGCGTGCCTGGTGGGCCTGTACGTGACCATGCAGGCCTATGTGTGGCCCATGACGCTGATGGTGGTGCGGTGAGCGCGCGCCGCCCGGTGGCCGGAGCGCCGCCGGGCCGGCGGCGTCCCTGGCCGGCACGCCGAACCTGGAGCTTGCAAACATGAACGCCCCCCTGACTCTCCCCCAGCAGCAATTGCTACAAAAATCAGAGCGCCAGGCCCAGGTGGTGCGGGCGCTGCAGGCCGATCTGCCTTCGCACGCGCTGCTCTGGCAGGCCGAGGACACCGGGCCCTACGAGTGCGACGGCCTGACCGCCTACCGCGCCCGCCCGCTGGTGGTGGCGCTGCCCGAGACCGAGGCGCAGGTGGCCGCCGTGCTGCGCACCTGCCACGCGCTGGGCGTGCCGGTGGTGGCGCGCGGCGCGGGCACCGGGCTCTCGGGCGGGGCCCTGCCCGATGCGATGGGCGTGACGCTGTCGCTCGCCAAGTTCAACCGCATCGTCAAGGTCGATCCGGTCGGCCGCACGGCGGTGGTGCAATGCGGGGTGCGCAACCTCGCCATCAGCGAGGCGGCGGCGCCCCATGGCCTCTACTACGCGCCCGACCCGTCGAGCCAGATCGCCTGCACCATCGGCGGCAACGTGGCCGAGAACTCGGGCGGCGTGCACTGCCTG
>JAQGLP010000206.1 GCA_028292835.1 Variovorax sp. | reverse complement strand
GGCTACGACGTCTCGCGCGTGCTGGCGGGCTCGCTCGGCGTGCTGGGCGTGGTCTGCGAGGTCTCGCTCAAGGTGCTGCCGTTGCCGGCCGCCACCGCCACCCTGGTGTTCGACTGCAGCCAGGCCGACGCGCTGCGCCAGCTCAACGCCTGGGGCGGCCAGCCGCTGCCGGTCAACGCCAGCGCCTGGCACCAGGACGCGCTGTGCCTGCGCCTCTCGGGCGCCGGCGCGGCGGTCCGGGCCGCGTGCGTGCGCCTGGGGGGCCGGGCGCTGGCGCCGGACGCCGCGCGGGCCTGGTGGGATGGCGTGCGCGACCACCGGCATGCGTTCTTCGCGCCGGGCGACGACGCGCTGGCGCGCGGCGAGCGCCTCTGGCGGCTGTCGCTGCCTTCGGTGGCGCCGCCGCTTGACCTGCCCGGTGACCATTTCATCGAGTGGGGCGGCGCGCAGCGCTGGCTGCGCACCACGGCCGCGGCATCCGAAGTGCGCGCCGCCGCGGCGCAGGCGGGCGGCCACGCCACGCTGTTTCGCGGCGCCGACAAGTCGGGAGGCGTGTTCGCGCCGTTGTCCGAGCCGCTCGCGCGCATCCATCGCCACCTGAAGGACGCCTTCGACCCGGAGGGCGTGTTCAACCCCGGGCGTCTCTACCCCGGTTTTTGAGAGCCTCGTCCCACCATGCAAACCGAACTCGCTCCCGAATTCCGGGGCACCGCCGACGGCATCGAGGCCGAAGCCATCCTGCGCAAGTGCGTGCACTGCGGCTTCTGCACCGCCACCTGCCCGACCTACCAGCTGCTGGGCGACGAGCTCGACGGCCCGCGCGGCCGCATCTACCTCATCAAGCAGGTGCTCGAAGGCAAGGAGCCGACGCGCAAGACGCAGATCCACCTGGACCGCTGCCTGACCTGCCGCAACTGCGAGACCACCTGCCCCTCGGGCGTACAGTACGGCCACCTGGTCGATATCGGCCGCAAGATCGTCGAGGCCAAGGTGCCGCGCACCGCCGCCGACAACGCCCAGCGCTGGCTGCTCAAGGAAGGCCTGCCCTCGCCGCTGTTCGGCCCGGCCATGAAGCTCGGCCAGTCGGTGCGCGGCCTGCTGCCGGCCTCGCTCAAGGCCAAGGTACCGCCGCGGCAGGCGGCCGGCGCCTGGCCCACGCGCACCCATGCGCGCAAGATGCTGATGCTCGCCGGCTGCGTGCAGCCCTCGATGATGCCCAACGCCAACACCTCGACGGCGCGCGTGCTCGACGCCGCCGGCATCCAGACCGTGGTGGCGAAGACGGCCGGCTGCTGCGGCGCCGTCAGGTTCCACCTGAACGACCAGGACGGCGGCAAGGCGCAGATGCGCGCCCTGATCGACGCCTGGTGGCCCCACGTCGAGCGCCCGCCGGGGCAGGGCGGGGTCGAGGCCATCGTCATGAACGCCTCGGGCTGCGGCGTCACGGTGCGCGACTACGGCCACATCCTGCGCGAGGACCCGGCCTATGCCGAGAAGGCCGCGCGCATCAGTGCGCTCACGAAGGACCTGAGCGAGCTGCTGCCCGAGCTGGTGCCGGTGCTCAAGGACCGCGTGAAGGCGCCCGCGGGCGTGGTCGCCTACCATCCCCCCTGCACCCTGCAGCACGGCCAGAAGCTGCGCGGCGGCGTCGAGGCCGGCCTGCGCGCGCTCGGCTTCGACATTCAGGTGTCGCAGACCGAGGCGCACCTGTGCTGCGGTTCGGCCGGCACCTACTCGGTGCTGCAGCCCGAAATGTCGTACGCACTGCGCGACCGCAAGCTGGGGCACCTGAACCAGCTGCGGCCCGAAGTCATCGTCTCGGCCAATGTGGGCTGCATCACGCACCTGCAAAGCGCCAGCGCGACGCCAGTGCGCCACTGGGTCGAGCTGCTCGACGCGGCGCTGGCCGCCGGTGGCGGCTAGCGTTTTTTCGCGCGGGACGGGCTGTCGGTGTCGGAGGTCTTGATGCGCGTCTCGAGGAAGTCGAGCAGCGCGCGCAGGGCGGCGCTGTTGTGGCGGCGCTGCAGGTAGACGGCCGACAGCCACATGTCGCCGCGAACGAAGTCGCCCAGCACCGGCACCAGCGCGCCGCTGTCGAGGTGCGGCTGCACCATCAGCGTGGGCAGGTAGATCGCCCCGAAGCCCTGCAGCGCCACCTGGATGAGCGGCGTCATCTCGGTCGCGTCCATGCGGCTCTTCACCGGCACGTCGAGCGCCTTGCCATCGACCTGGAAGCGCCACTGGGGGTGCAGGCCCTGGTGCGCGGCAGTCAGCGCGGCGTGGCCGGCCAGCTGCGTCGGATGCACGGGCGTGCCGTGCTTGTCCCAGTAGCCGGGCGCCGCGCACACCACCAACTCCATCAGCCGCAGGCGTCGCACGATCAGGTTGTCGTCCTCGATCGGGCCGACACGCAAGGCCACGTCGATGGCGCCCTCCACCAGATCGCTCACCCGGTTGGACAGCGCCAGGCTGATGTCGACCTCCGGGTAGTAGCCCATGAACTCGGCCAGCAGCAGCGGCAGCTCGCCCTGGGCCATGCCGTGCGGCGCCGCGATGCGCAGCCGCCCGCGCGGCTGGCTGGCGTGCTCCTGCAGCTCGGCCTGCGTGAGTTCCACCATCTCCAGCATCGGCTTGCTGCGCTCGAGCAGCAGCGCGCCCGCGTCGGTCAGGCTCACCGAGCGGGTCGAGCGGTTGAGCAGCCGCACCCCGAAGCGCGTTTCAAGCTCGGCCACGTACTTGCTCACGGTCGCCTTCGACACCGACAGCCGGGTGGCGGCGAGCGAAAAGCTGCCGTGCGCGGCGACTTCGCGGAAGGTCTTGATCAGGTCGAGGCTGTCCATCTTTACCACTTGATTGTTTCAATACCGTGAACACCACGGTTCGAGTTATCAAGGGTTTATACCTAGTTTGTTGGCGCACAATTCATTTCAACAGGCAGCCCTCCCAGGCCACCTGGGTGAACAAAGGCCCCCGAGCGAGGAGGCCGCCGCTCTCCCGACAGGGAACAAGGCGACGGAATCCCACCCAAGACCAGTTCGATTCAACTGACTCAAAGCTCAAAGGAAACCAAAATGAAGACCTCCAAGATCATCGCCGCCGCCCTCCTGTCGATCCTCGCCGCCGCCAGCGCCCAGGCCGAAACCTACGACGGCGCGCACGCCCTGACCACCCAGCGCTCGCGCGCCGAGGTCGACGCCAGCGCCGTGATGGCCGCCCGCTCGGGCAACGCCTACGGTGAAGGCCTGACCTCCGTCGTGACGCCGGCCCAGGGCGCC
>JAQGLP010000173.1 GCA_028292835.1 Variovorax sp. | reverse complement strand
AGGCGTGCGGGCGCGGGCAGCGTCCGGGACTGCCGTTGCTCGTCCCGCAGCGTCGCTTCGCTGGCGCCTTGCAGCCGCAGCACCAGCGCGGTGGCGTCGTCGCGCCCACCTTTCGCCGCCGCGCCCTGCACCAGGGCCTCGCTGAGCGCCTGTGCCGGGCTTCCTCTGGAAAGGCCGTCGCTCAGCATGCGCCGCAGCTGCGCCTCGCCCAGCATGCCATGCACGCCGTCGGACAGCAGCACGAACACGTCGCCGCACTGCAGCTCCCCCTGGCTGTAGTCGACCACCAGCCGCTCGTCCGCCCCGACGCAGCGGGTGAGCTGGTGCATGAAATCGCGGTGCGCCACGACGTGGTCGATGCTGAGCTGACGCAACTCGCCGTCGCGCAGCAGATAGGCACGGGTGTCGCCCACATGCGCCAGCGTGTAGGACTGGCCGCGCAGCACCAGCGCCGTGAGCGTCGTGAGTCCCAAGGCCGGCTGGCGCCTGCGGTTCACGGCCGCCAGCCAGGTGTTCTGGGCCGAGATGATCCGGTCCAGGGCCACCGTGGTGTCCCAGGTCTCGGGCACGCCGAAGTAGTCGCGCACCAGGCTGACGACCGTGGTCTGCGCCGCTTCCCGCCCTGCGCCCCCGCGGCTTACGCCATCGGCAATGGCAGCGATCACTCCCATGGCTTCCTGGCCCGGCCCCGGCAGCATCGCGGCCACGAAATCCTCGTTGACCTCCTTCTTGCCGGCGCGAGAAGCGTAGCCCAGCTCGATGTCGAAGCTCATGCCGCACGCCTCCATTTCGACCAAGGCCGAACCAGCATGGTGCATCGCACCATTTCGAGACCAAAGTCGCAGCGGGTTGTCAGGTTCGAGAACAAGAAGGCCCTTGGTTTCAACAGCGGAAAACCCATGAATTCGCGGAGTGTGGAGACGGTCCCTGCACCGGAAATCCAGCAAACGAGGATAGCTGGCATGACCGTTGCTTGGCATAGGAGCGGCCCAGGATGGACCGCATGCGAGGACGGTGCAATGGCGTATCGACTTCGCGATCGGACGACGGCGTCCCCACAGAAAGCGCGGGCTCACGCCCATGCGGATTGTGCGGGCGCCTTTTTTATGCGAACTGCGCGACGGAGTCACGATGAAAAAGTCCCGACTGGTGATGATTGGCAACGGCATGGCCGGCGTGCGCACGCTCGAAGAGCTGTTGAAAATCGAGCCCGATCTCTACGACATCACGGTGTTCGGCGCCGAGCCGCACCCCAACTACAACCGCATCCTGCTGTCACCCGTGCTGGCGGGCGAGCAGACCGTGGACGAGATCATCCTCAATCCATGGGCGTGGTACCAGGAAAACAACATCACGCTGCATGCCGGAAAGACCGTCGTCAGGGTCGACCGCCTCCAGCGCACCGTGCACGCGGCGGACGGCACGCAAGCGGCGTACGACCGGCTGCTGATGTGCACCGGCTCCAACCCCGTGATGCTGCCAGTCCCGGGCCGGGACCTGCGGGGCGTGATCGCCTACCGCGACATTGCCGACACCCGGTTCATGATCGAAACCGCCAAGACACACAAGCATGCGGTCGTGATCGGCGGCGGGCTGCTCGGTCTCGAAGCCGCCAACGGGCTGATGCTGCGCGGCATGAGCGTCACCGTGGTGCACGTCGGCCCCTGGCTGATGGAGCGCCAGCTCGACGACGTCGCAGGCGGCCTGCTGCGCAAGTCGCTGGAAGACCGGGGGTTGAATTTCCTGCTGGAAGCCCAGACGCAGGAACTCGTCGGCAACGCCGACGGACGCGTCACGGCGGTGAAGTTCAAGGATGGCAGGGAGGTGCCGGCCGATCTCGTGGTCATGGCCGTGGGCATCCGCCCCAACGTCGAGCTTGCGCAAAAGATGCGCCTGCACTGCGACCGGGGCATCGTGGTGACCGACACGATGCAGACCGTGACCGACGCGCGCATCTATTCGGTCGGTGAATGCGCGGCGCACCGCGGGATTGCCTACGGCCTGGTGGCACCCTTGTTCGAGCAGGCCAAGGTGGCGGCCAACCACCTGGCGATGTTCGGCATCGGCCGCTACATGGGCTCCCTGACCTCGACCAAGCTCAAGGTCACGGGCATCGACCTGTTCAGCGCGGGCGCCTTCCAGGGCGGCGCAGACACCGAGGAGATCGTCATGAGCGATCCCTTCGGCGGGGTCTACAAGAAGCTCGTGATCAAGGACGACAAGCTGATCGGTGCCTGCATGTACGGCGACACCGTGGACGGCAGCTGGTACTTCAAGCTGCTGCGCGACGGCCGCAGCGTGCACGACATCCGCGACAAGCTGATGTTCGGCGAGTCGAACATCGGCGACACCGGGCACGAAGGCCACAGCAAGGCCGCGAGCATGCCGGACGAGGCCGAGGTCTGCGGCTGCAACGGCGTCAACAAGGGAACCATCTGCAAGGCCATCAAGGACAAGGGCCTCTTTACGATCGACGAGGTCAAGAAGCACACCAAGGCCAGCGCCAGCTGCGGCTCGTGCACCGGGCTGGTCGAGCAGATCCTGATGTTCACCGCGGGCGGCGACTACTCGGCCACGCCCAAGAAGAAGGCC
>JAQGLP010000566.1 GCA_028292835.1 Variovorax sp. | reverse complement strand
GCCGACCTCGACCCGCACCGCGCCGACGGCTTCGTACGACTGGGTGGAGGGCGGCCGGAAGGCCACCTGGAACGAGACCGTCTCGCCCGCGAACGCCGACAGGGGGATGTCCCGGTTCATCGGTCGCGGTACCTGGTCCGCGAACACCTTCTCGAGCGAGTCGCAGACGACGAAGGTCCACTCGTCACGGGTTCCGGTCATCCTGACCCTCCTTCGCGTCGAGCGGCTTCGTCATCATCCAGAAGCAGCGCCCGAGCCGAGCGCCTGCCGTACGCGAGTAGAAGGGGATCGCCGTCTCGGCGACCCAGCAGATCTGCGCGGTCGATACCGCACGGGCGGCCATGTCTTCCAGGCACAGGCTGGAGAGCACGCGGCCGATGCCGTGGCCCTGCTCGGCGGGGTCCGTCGCGATCGGTCCGTAGAGCGAGGAGCGATGGAGACCGTGGACCGCGAAGCCCACCACCCGGTCCTGGCGGAGGGCCAAGAAGATCGGCGGGGGATCGCGGTGCAGGGCCGCGCGGGTCTCCCGGAACCACACGTCGGACCAGAGCTGCTTCGTGTGCACGGCGACCGCCGGTGCGTCGTCCGGTCGTCCGCGGCGCACCTCGATGCCGGCAGCAGCCAGCCGGGTGAGGTCCCGCTCGTCGTCGGCCTCGAAGCCCTGCAGCGGCAGATCCATGTGGTAGCCGATGCGAGTGCGGGCGTACCCGCTCCGCAGCAGCATCGCCAGCGCGGGCGTGTACCGGATGTCGACGCCGGGCCAGGCGTAGGTCTGCAGGTTCTCTCCGGCCCGTGATCGAACGGCGCCGTTCGTGGCCGCGCGTTCCTCCCACGCGACGAGCAGAGCGCGGCCGACCCCCGCGCCCCGTGCGTCCGGAGCCACGGCGATCAGGTCCAGGAACGCGTCCTCGCCCTGCAGGCTCCCGAGCAGCACAGCGACCACCGCGTCCTCCTGCACGGCCACGAGGCGGACGCGGACTGTTCCCGCGTCTTCGGGCCAGAGCAGGCGCGGCAGCAGCGCTGCGTCGTCCGTGTCGAGGTCCAGGCTCGCGGCCGCGATCGCGCACACCGCCTCGAGGTCGGCGTCAGCGCCGTCGCGAACGACCGTCACTTCGTCGCACCCTTCAGCAGGCCCGACAGCAGGTGCTTCTGCAGCAGCACCACGAGCACCACCGGCGGCAGCACGGCGATGAGGCCCGCGGCGGCCTGCAGGCCGTAGTCGCTGCTGAACTTGCTCGCGAAGGTCGGGATGAGCACCGTGAGCGGCTCCGTCTGCTGCGTGTTGGCGTAGACGAGCGGAACGAGGAACGCGCCCCAGCTCGCGAGGAACGTCACCACGGCGGCCGCGACGAGGCCCGGGGCGACCAGTGGGCCGACCACGCTGCCGAGCACCCGGAACGTCCCGGCGCCGTCGAGTCGGGCTGCGGCCTCGATGTCCGCCGGCAGGGTCACGATGTGGCTGCGGAGGATCCAGATGGCGAGCGGGAGCGCCGCCGAGGTCAGCACGAGGATCACGCCCTGCTGCGTGTTGATCTGCCCTGTCGAGGTCGCGAGCTGGAACAGCGGGATCAGCACCAGGTAGACCGGTACCGCGAGAGTGATCGTGATGATCGCGAGCAGGACCCTCGAACCCGCGAACCGGACCCGAGCGAACGCGTACGCGGCGGGCAGCGCGATGAGCAGCGTGAGGACGGTCGTGCCCAGCCCCTGGACCACGGAGCTGACGAGGGCGGACAGGAACGCGCCGGCGGTCGGCGAACCCGGGCCGAGGAGGTTCGCGAAGTTGCCGAACTCGAAGCTCTGGGGCAGGACCGACGCGGGAACGCGTCGGATGTCGGCGGCGCTGGAGAACGCGATGACGACGCCCCAGTAGATCGGCGCCAGGGACCAGACCACGACGAGCACCCCGACGACGATCCGGATCGTGCCCCAGACGGGCCCGTGCCCGGTGCGGCCGCGCATCAGAACTCCTCCTCGCGGTAGACCAGCCGCAGGTACACGAGCGAGATCGCCGCGGTGATGGCCGTGGCGATCACCGAGGCGGCGAACCCGAACCCGAAGTTGAAATCACGGAACGCGTAGAGGTACATGGCGCCGGCGATGGTGATCTTCTGCGGATCGAGCCCGACCAGTACGAAGATCTGGTCGAACAGCCCGATCGAGAGCACGGCGCCGTTCAGGAGCACGATCGCGAGGGCCGGGCGGAGCAGCGGCAGCGTGATCGAGGCGAACTGCTTCACCCGGCCCGCCCCGTCGACGAGGCTCTGCTCGTAGATCTCCCGCGGGATCCCTTCCAGACCCGCGAGCAGCACCACGACTCCGAGGGGCACCGCGCTCCACGCGACGGTCAGCCCGATGACCGCGATGCCGCCGACCGGTTTGTCCAACCACGCCTGGTAGCTGCCGATGAGACCGATCGACTTCAGCGTGGAGTTGAGCAGGCCCGCGCCCGTGGGGTTCAGGATGAAGGACCACAGCACGCCCGCGACGGTGCCCGGCACGGACCAGGGCAGCACGATCACCGTCAGCGCCACGGCCCGCCATGCGCCGTGCAGGCTCTGGAGCCACAGCGCCATGACGAGCCCCATCACGAGCACCGCCACGGTGATCACGATGAAGTAGCCCGCCGTGTTGAGCAGCGACTGGAGGAACGAGGGGTCGGCGAGCACGAGGGAGTAGTTCCGCAGTCCGACGAACGCACGACTCGGGTCGGTCAGCTCGTACCGTTGGAGGCTGCCGATGATGCTGCTGATGCTCGGATAGAGCACCAGGACGGCGATCACGGCGAACGCCGGCGCGACGAGCCCGAGTCCGAGCCGGTTCACCCGACGGCGTGCGGCGGTGCGCGTGGGGCGGGCATGGTCCTGAACCGGGCCGCCGGGCACGGGACGCAGGGTCGTCGTGGATTCGGCCTCCATCGCCTACCCCTGGGAGGCGAACTGATCCGCCTGCTTCGCGAGGTTCGAGACACCTGCTGAGGCGGACGTGTGCCCCAGCGCCACCGACTGGATGGTCGAGGCGGCGGCGGAGCTGAACTTCGAGTACCAGGTCGGTGTCCCGCCGGGGATCACCGGCTGGATGTTCGGCGCCAGCGCGAGGATCGTCTTGGAGTCCGCCAGCTTGCCGCTGGCGGCGAGCTGCTGCAGCGCGGTGCTGCTCGGGGGGAGGAGCCCCATCTTCGGGTCGTGGTACGCGGTGATCATCTGTGCCGGCTGCATCCACCAGGTGATGAACTCGGCCGCTGCCTCCGGGTTCTTCGAGGCCTTCGGGATCGACAGCGCCTCCTCGAGACTGACGGTGGGACCGGTCGCGTCGTTCTGACCCGGCACATGGGTGAACTGCAGCTGATCCTTCGAGATCTTGCTCTTGGTCGGATCGGTGAACTGCGCGTTGCCGCCAGGGCCGGTGGAGAGCACCATCGCGGTCTGGCCTCCCGCGAAGTTGTCGCCGACCTGCTGGTCGCTCAGGCCGATCGATCCGGGCTCGATGAGCCCCTCGCTGTAGGCGGTGTGGATGAACTCCAGGGCGGCCTGCCCGACCCCGCCCGTCTGGAAGGCCGGCTTGCCGCTCGGCGACAGGATCTGGCCACCCGCGCTGCGCACCAGGGCGTACCACGGTGTCGAGGTGCCCTCCAGGACCTTCAGGGGGAGCCCGATCGGGTACTGGACGACTCCCGCCTTCTTCACCGCCCGGGCGGCCGTCAACACGTCCGCCCAGGTGGCGGGCGGCGTGTCGATCCCCGCCTTCTTCAGCATCGTCATGTCGACCTCGGTGCCCCGGAAGTCGAGCGAGTACGGGATCCCGATCTGGTGGCCGCCCTGCATGAACGTCGCGGCGCCGACCGAGTTCTTCAACTCGCTCGGCGACAGGAACTTGTCGAG
>JAQGLP010000166.1 GCA_028292835.1 Variovorax sp. | reverse complement strand
GCGGCTTCACTGCGGCCTCGCTCGGCGCGCGCGTGCTGCGCGCCGAGACGGCGGCACTGGCCGCGCTGGTGCTGTTGGCGGGCCATTGAGGCGAGAGCCTGGCGAGACGGCACCTCCCCGGGCGGGCGCGGCAGGCGCTCGCCCCGTGCGCGGCGGGCCTGCTGCCCGACGCTCAGTGCCAGCTAAGTCGGACTGCCTACGCTCTTCCCACGCAAATACCCGCGTGCCGTCTTTTGGAGAGTCGATATGTTCCGCTACCCCTACAGCAAAGCCGCCTTCCTTGCCGTCTGCCTGGCCTCGGTCGGCGCCGCCTACGCTGCCAAAACCCTGGAAAACGATGCCATGGACGTCACCCGGGCGAAGATTCCACTGAGCCAGGCGGTCGCGACCGCCGAGCAGCACGCCAACGGCAGGGCCGCTCGCGCCGAGTACGAAAAAACGAAGGCGGGCTGGGTGTACGACGTGGAAGTGGTCAGCGGCGCCAAGGTGTTCGACGTCAAGGTCGACGGCGACAGAGGCGCGGTCCTTTCCTCGGTCGAGGACAAGGCCGATCGCGACGACGATCACGACAAAAGGGACTGAGGCCGCGCACGCACCCTCAGCGCGGCCGTAGCCTGCAACCCACGCCGTCAGGCGGCCCCGAACACGGCGCCGACCGACGCGGTCACGGCCAGGGCGATGGCGCCCCAGACCACGATCCGTGTCGTCGCGCGCCCCACCGGTGCGCCGCCGACGCTGGCGGACAGCGCCCCGAGGCCGGTCAGGCACAGCAGGGACATGGCGGCGACCCCCATCGCAATGAAGCGCGCCGGGGCCAGCGCCACGGTCGCCAGGGGCAGGGCCGCGCCGAAGGCAAACGAGGCGGCGGAGGCCAGCGCCGCTTGCACGGGCCTCGCGCTGACGATCGCATGGATGCCGAGTTCATCGCGCGCATGGGCACCGAGTGCGTCGTGGGACATGAGTTCGCGGGCCACCTCGGCGGCCAGTTCGGGTCGCACGCCGCGCGCCACGTAGATCGCCGCCAGCTCCTCCAGCTCATGGTCGTGCGAATGTTCCAGTTCGCGCCGCTCCTTTTCGAGGTCGGCGGCTTCGGTGTCCGACTGGGAACTGACGGAGACGTATTCGCCGGCCGCCATCGCCATGGCCCCGGCGGTCAGTGCGGCCGCGCCCGCGACCAGCACCTGCGTGCGGTCCGGGCTTGCCGACGCGACGCCGACGATCAGGCTGGCGGTGGAAATGATGCCGTCGTTGGCACCCAGCACGGCGGCCCGCAGCCAACCGATGTGTTCGGCGCGGTGAAGCTCCGGGTGGACTCTTCTTCGCATGACGGGTGCCTTGTGTGGATCGCGCTGACAGAAGTTTGTGCCGGAACGCTATGGCAGGCCTAAGTCTTGCCCGCGACAGTCAGGCCCATCATCTCGCAACCGCGCGGCCCCACAGGAAAAACACCGTTCAAGGAAAGAAATCGAATGAACCGCATTGCTGACACGAATCTGGGCAAGGTCGCGCAGGTGACCCTGGCCTTCTGGATCATCAAGATCGCCGCGACCACCCTGGGTGAGACCGCCGGCGATGCGGTGACGATGTCGATGCAGTTGGGCTACCTGGTCGGGACCGCGATCTTCGCCACGGTCTTCGTCATGGCGGTGGCGGCCCAGATGGCCGCCAAGCGGTTCCATCCGGCGCTGTTCTGGGCCGTGATCGTCGCCACCACGACCGCCGGCACCACCCTGGCCGACTTTTTCGACCGCTCGCTGGGCATCGGCTACGCCGGAGGCTCGTCGATCCTGTTCGTCCTCTTGATGGCGACGCTGGGCCTGTGGCACCGGTCGCTCGGGTCCGTCTCGATCGACTCGATAACCTCGCGCAAGGCCGAGATCTTCTACTGGGCGACGATCATGTTCTCCCAGACCCTGGGCACGGCGCTCGGCGACTGGATGGCCGACCCCGGCACCGGACTCGGACTGGGCTACGAAGGCGGGGCGCTGGTCTTCGCGGCCGGCCTGGCGGTGGTCGCCGCGCTGTACTTCTGGACGAGGCTGTCGCACACATTCCTGTTCTGGGCGGCGTTCATCCTGACGCGGCCGCTGGGAGCGACGGTGGGCGACCTGCTCGACAAGCCGGTGGCCAGCGGCGGGCTGGCGCTGAGCCGCTACACGGCTTCGACCGCCCTCGCGGTCTTCATGGTCGCCTGCATCGTGGTGCTGCCGCAGCGGGCGGAAAAGCTCCAGCGCAGCTGACGAACCGCCGGCAGGACAGCGATGAGGGCGCTGCTGGTCGAAGACGACCGGATGATCGGCCAGGCGGTCGAGCTGGCGTTGAAGGACGCCAGCTACGCGGTCGACTGGGTGCGCGACGGCGAGAGCGCCCTGCTCACGCTCGAGGCCCAGCACTACGACGTGCTGCTGCTGGACCTGGGCTTGCCCAGGAAGGACGGGGTGGAGGTGCTGCGCTCGATCCGGGCCCGGGGCAACCCGGTCGCCGTGCTGGTCATCACGGCGCGCGACGCGCTCGAAGACCGCCTCCGCGGCCTGGACGAGGGCGCCGACGACTACGTGCTCAAGCCCTTCGAGATGCGCGAATTGCTGGCCCGCATGCGCGCGGTCGTGCGCCGCAAGGGCGGGTCCGCCGGACCGGTGCTGTCCAACGGCGTGCTGTCGCTCGATCCGGTCACGCGGGAAGCCCGCATGGAAAACGACGCGCCCGCGCGCCTGTCGAAACGCGAGTTTTCCCTCCTCCAGGCTTTGCTGGTTCGCCCCGGTGCCATCCTGTCGCGCTCCGAACTGGAGGACCGGATCTACGGGTGGGGCGAGGAGGTCGAGAGCAACGCGGTCGAGTTCCTGATCCACGCGCTGCGCAGGAAGCTGGGCAGCGATGCCATCAAGAACGTCAGGGGAACGGGATGGATGGTCGCCCGGGAGAAATAGGGCGATCGCTGCAGTTCAGGCTGTCGGCCTGGCTGTCGTCGGCCATCCTCGCGGTGGCCGTCGCCGCGGGCGTGCTCTCGTTTGCGGGCGCCTACGGGGAAGCCATCGAAATGCAGGACGACCAGCTGCGCCAGATCGCGGCGCTGCTGCAGCGCCAGCAATTGCCTGGCGCCCCCGCCGCGAGGCGCGTCGAGGGCGTCGTCGCGGACCCCGAATCGCGCGTGGTCGTCCAGCGGCTGGCGGCGCCCGGGGCGCCGGAGTTGGGCGGCGAACTGCCGGGCCTGCCGGCCAACCTGCCCGACGGTCTCCAGACCGTCGAGCTCGACCAACGGACCTGGCGGGTCTTCGTCAGGACGCTGGCGCCGGGCTCGCGCATCGCCGTGGGCCAGCGCACGGCCGTGCGCGACGAGATCGCCCGCGACAGCGCCCTGCGCACGCTGACGCCACTGCTGGTGCTGATCCCGATCCTGCTGCTGCTGGTGGCCGACCTGGTGCGCAAGATGTTCCGGCCCCTCAAAGGCATGGCCTCGGAGCTGGACCGGCGTGCCGAGGACAACCTGCGGGAGGTCGCCGTGGCGCACGTCCCCCCGGAGATCCGCCCCTTCGTGGTGGCGATCAACCGGCTGCTGTCGCGGGTGGGCGAATCGGTGGCGCTGCAGCGCCGCTTCGTGGCGGACGCCGCCCACGAGCTGCGCTCGCCGCTGACGGCGCTGTCGCTGCAGGCGGAGCGCCTGGAAGCGACGGACCTGCCGCCCGAAGCCCGGCAGCGGCTGGCGGCGCTGCAGGGCGGCATCCAGCGCACGCGGAGCCTGCTCGAGCAGCTGCTCGCCCTGGCCCGCGCGCAGGCACCATCGCGCGAGCCGGTGGTGGCCACGGCCTCGGTGCAGCGCGCGTTTCGCCAGGTTTTGGAGGCGCTGATGCCGCTGGCGGAAGCCAAGCACATCGATGTCGGCGTGGTCGGCCAGGACGACGCCGAGGTGAGGATCGGGGCGACGGAGCTGAAGACGCTGCTCGGGAACCTGGTGGAAAACGCCATCCGCCACACGCCCGAGGGCGGGCGCATCGACCTGTGCGTGCGACCGGCCGCGGACCATGCGGTGCTGCGGGTCGACGACACGGGGCCGGGCATCGCGCCCGAGGAACGCGCCCGCGTGTTCGATCCGTTCTACCGGGTGCTCGGCAACGACGCGGCGGGCTCGGGGCTGGGCCTGTCCATCGTTCGCACCATCGCCGACCGTGCCGGCGCGCAGGTGAGCCTGGGCTACCGCGACGAGCACGCGCAGGCCGGGCTGCGCGTCACGGTGACGCTGCCGCTGGCACAGGACCGGCCCCGCGGCCCGGCCGCCTGAGCTCGCGGCGGGCGCAGCGGGTTGCGGATGGGTACCAGGCCTTCAGTCCGGCGCCCCGGTGTCACGCCAGCCAGCGCCGCAGTTCGAGGAACACCGGCTCGGCGTCCAGCGCGTTGAAGATCTCGTGGTACAGCGGCTGGAAACAGATGGCGCGCACCATGCCGGCCGGCGTGGTGGCGGCAAAGGCGGCGCTGGCGGCGGGGCGCACCAGCCGGTCGCTGCCCGCGTAGAGCAGCAGCGTCGGCACGCGCCA
>JAQGLP010000159.1 GCA_028292835.1 Variovorax sp. | reverse complement strand
AAAAGCCCGCGACGCCGATGCGTCGCGGGCTTTTTTGCTGGGTGGTCCCTGGCTTATTCCGGCGTGCCCTTGCCGTTGTTCGGATTGGTCGGCACGTTGGTCCGCTCGCCCAGTTCACCGCGCTGCGGCCTGGTGCGGGGCGTGTTTACGCGGACTTCCGAGCGGGTGGTGCCGCTCATCGTGCGGGGCGCGGGGTTGGGCTCGTTGTTGCGAACGATGCTGGCCTCGCCTGCTGGCGTGTTGCTGTTGCCAGTATCCCTGTTTTGCCCCCTTGCCTCGGATTTCACGCCGCTGCGGGAATTGGGCATCGTGCCGTCGGGACGCTGGGTCGGGTTGGGCTCGCCGGCACGGGTCTGCGTGCTGGCTTCACCGCTGGGCGCCGTGGCGTTGGTGGACGAGGAACCTTGCGCCGAAGCCACGCCGGCCGCGAGCAGGCCCGTCAACAATGCAGAGTAGATCAGAGATTTTTTCATGTGGGTTTCCTTGGAAGTTGGAAAGACGAGCCTTCAAAGGACTCTTTCTTACCCTAGAAACCGGGTTGCGTTTCCGGTGTGGGGCTGCGGCACGCCCCCCTGTAGGACACGCGCGCGGCCACAGGGAAACACTGGAGCGTCCTACAGAGAATGCGGAACCGGGGTTCTACAACCACAACCCCTCTGCGACTCCACCGGCGACTCCGTGACTGCAACCCCGCTCTCCTCCTTCAAGGTTCTGACAGTGAACACGCACAAGGGCTTCACTGCCCTCAACCGCAAGTTCATCCTGCCCGAACTGCGCGAGGCGGTGCGCACCGTCGGCGCCGACGTGGTGTTCCTGCAGGAAGTGCTCGGCACGCACGAGCGGCACGCCCGCCTGCAGGCCAACTGGCCCGATGCACCGCACTACGAGTTCCTGGCCGACGAGATGTGGCCGCAGTTCGCCTACGGCCGCAACGCGGTCTACCCCAAGGGGCACCACGGCAACGCGGTGCTGTCGAAATTCCCGATCGTGCACCACCGGAACCACGATGTCTCGATCGCCGGCCCAGAAAAGCGCGGCCTGCTGCACTGTGCGCTGCGCATTCCGGGATACGTGGGCGAGGTCCACGTGATCTGCGCCCACCTGGGGTTGGCCGAGGCGCACCGCCGCCAGCAACTCGAACTGCTGTGCGAGATCGTGCGCACCGAGATTCCCGCCAGCGCACCCCTGGTGGTGGCCGGCGACTTCAACGACTGGCGCGGGCGTGCGCATGCCGTCCTGGCCGATAGCGTTGCGCTGCGCGAGGTCTTCGTGCAGGCCACCGGCGCGGCCGCCAGGACCTTTCCGGCGCGCCTGCCGATGCTGCCGCTGGACCGCATCTACGTGCGCGGCGCCGGCGCGCATTCGCCCCTGGTGCTGCCGCGCCGTCCTTGGTCGCACCTGTCGGACCACGCGCCGCTGGCCGCGGAGATCGACCTGTGAGCGCGGCCCGCTGGAGCCGCGGCAACCGCGTCAGGCTGCTCGAAAACGGCGAGACTTTCTTTCCGCGCGTGTTCGAGGCCATTGCCGGGGCCGAGCGCGAAGTCATCATCGAGACCTTCATCCTGTCCGAAGACAAGGTGGGGCTGGGGCTGCAGGCGGCCCTGCTGGCGGCGGCGCGGCGCGGCGTGCATGTCGACCTGATGATCGACGGCTTCGGCTCATCGCACCTGTCGGACGCGTACGTCGGCGCCCTGACCGCCGCCGGCGTCAAGGTGCGTGTGTTCGAACCCGGTGGCCGCCTGTTCGGCTGGCGCACCAACCTGCTGCGGCGCATGCACCGCAAGATCGTCGTGGTGGACGGTACGCTCGCCTTCATCGGCGGCATCAATTACGCGGCCGATCACCTGGGCGACTTCGGCCCCCTGGCCAAGCAGGACTACGCGGTCGAGCTCGCCGGGCCGGTGGTCGCGCGCATCCACCGCTTCGCGCTGCGCGCCATCGCGGTCGGCGGCAAGGGGCGCCACTGGTACCGACAGCGCCGGGCGGTCGACGAGCGCGACGCCGCGCCCGCGCAGGCGCAAGACCTGCCCGGCGGCGCCGAGGTGCTGTTCGTCACGCGCGACAACCGCCATCACACCAACGACATCGAGCGGCATTACCGCGCCGCCATCCGCTCGGCACGCCACCGCATCGTCATCGCCAACGCCTATTTCTTTCCCGGCTACACGCTGATCAGGGAGATGCGCCGGGCCGCGCGCCGCGGCGTCGACGTGCGCCTCATCCTGCAGGGCGAGCCGGACATGGCCTTCGTCAAGACGGCGGCCAGCATGCTCTACCACCACCTGCTGCATGCCGGCGTGCACATCCACGAGTACTGCGCGCGGCCGCTGCACGGCAAGGTCGCGCTGGTGGACGACGACTGGGCGACCATCGGCTCGAGCAACCTTGACCCGCTGTCGCTCTCGCTCAACCTCGAAGCCAACGTGATCGTGCGCGACCGCGCCTTCAACGCCGTGCTCGCCGCACGGCTCGAGCACCTGATGCGCCACGACTGCAAGCGCATCGAGGCCGCGCAACTCGACGAGTGGAGCGGCTGGCGGCTGGTGCGCAGCTTCTTCATCTTCCACCTGCTGCGCTGGTACCCGTCCTGGGCCGGCTGGCTGCCGCGCCACGCGCCACGCCTGAAGCCGG
>JAQGLP010000131.1 GCA_028292835.1 Variovorax sp. | reverse complement strand
CCCTCGACCTGGCCGATGTCCACGGCCGGGTTGAGCGACCTGCCCGCGTCCTGCAGGATGTCGGCGCGCAGCAGCTTCCATTCGCCCGTCAGGGTGTCGACCACCACCTCGCTGACGGCCGCGCCGTAGGCGAAGTAGTAGAACGGATGACCCTTCATCGTGTCCCGATCCCACGACAGGCCGGGCGTGGCGTAGAAGCCGTCGGACCAGAGCTGCACGCGATCCAGGTAGGCCTCTCCCACCACGGTGCTGAAGGCCAGCGTGCGGCCGTTGACCTCGACCTTGTCGTTGGCGAAGCGCACGTCTTCGGCCCTGCCGCCGTGGCGCGCTGCGGCGCAGACGGCGAGCCGCTCGCGGATCTGGCGCGCCGCGTCCTGCGCCGCCTTGCCGTTCAGGTCGGCGCCGGTAGAGGCTGCCGTGGCCGAGGTGTTGGCGACCTTCTGCGTGTCGGTGGCCGTCACGCGCACGCCTTCCAGGCTCACGCCGAGTTCGTGCGCCACCACCTGCGCCACCTTGGTGTGCAGGCCCTGCCCCATCTCGGTGCCGCCGTGGTTCACCAGGATCGAGCCGTCGATGTAGACATGCACCAGCGCGCCCGCCTGGTTGAAGTGCTTGACGTTGAAAGAGATGCCGAACTTCAGCGGCGCCAGCGCGATGCCGCGCTTGAGCACCGGGCTGACCGCGTTGAAGGCGGCGATCTCGTCGCGCCGCGCCCGGTAGCCGCTGCTGTCTTCCAGCTGCGCCACCAGCTCGTGGATGATGTTGTCGGACACCACCTGGCCGTAGGGCGTCACGTTGTTGCGTCCGTCCTTGCCGTAGAAATTGATGCGCCGCACGTCCAGCGGATCGCGCTCCAGCTGGCGCGCCACGCTGTCCAGGATGTTCTCGATCGCGATGGCGCCCTGCGGCCCGCCGAAGCCGCGGAACGCCGTGTTGCTCTGCGTGTTCGTCTTGCCCGAGTAGCCGTGCATGGCGACGTCGGGCAGCCAGTAGGCGTTGTCGAAGTGGCACAGCGCCCGCGTCATCACCGGCCCCGACAGGTCGGCCGAGTGCCCGGCGCGCGACACCATCGTGATCTCGGCGCCCAGGATGCGCCCTTCGTCGTCGTAGCCGACCTCGTAGTCGTACCAGAAGCAGTGGCGCCGCCCGGTGATCATGAAATCGTCGTCGCGGTCGAGCCGCAGCTTGACCGGGCGCTGCAGCCTGGCTGCGGCCACCGCTGCAACGCAGGCGAACAGGCCCGATTGCGACTCCTTGCCGCCGAAGCCCCCGCCCATGCGCCGGCACTCCACCTGCACCTCGTTGGCGTGCAGCTTGAGCGCGTGCGCCACCAGGTGCTGCATCTCGCTCGGGTGCTGGGTCGAGCAGTGCACGTGCATCGCGCCGCCCTCCTTCGGGATGGCGTAGCTGATCTGGCCTTCCAGGTAGAACTGCTCCTGGCCGCCGACGTCGAACGTGGCCTGCAGGCGATGCGGCGCGCGCGCGATGGCGGCGCGCACCTCGCTCTCGCCGCCGTCGTTCTGGCTGCGGATCAGGTGCATCGGCGGCACCACGTACTGACCCCGCTCGTGCGCCTGCTGCGGCGTCAGTACGGGCGGCTGCGCCTCGACGGTCAGCACTGCCCTGGCCTGCGCGGCGGCGCGGCGCGCGGCGTTGCGCGTCTCGGCGATCACCGCGAACACCGGCTGGCCGAGGTAGCGGATCTGGCCGTCGCACAGGATCGGGTCGTCGTGGACGATCGAGCCGCAGTCGTTGCTGCCCGGGATGTCGGCGGCCGACAGCACCGCGACCACGCCCGGTAGCGAGCGGAGGGCGTCAAGCGCCATGCTGGCGAGGCGTCCGTTGGCCACCGGCGACAGGCCGAGCGCGCAATGCAGCGTGCCCGCGAGTTCCGGAATGTCGTCGATGTAGGTGGCTTCGCCCGCCACGTGCAGGTGTGCCGACTCGTGCGGCCGGCTGATGCCCACGCGCGCGCCGTCGTCATGGGCCCGGGCCTCGGCATCGACATCGATGCGCGCGGCGGTGTTGGCCAGGTAGTTCGCGAAGGCTTCGGCGGACTGCAACAAGACAGGATCCAAAGGTTTGTTCATCTCAGTACTCCAGCAAGCAAGGGCTATTCCAGAAACACCGCAAAACCGGCTTTGCCGGGCCGCCGGTGTTACCCCCTGCAAGGGGGTGGGCGGCCACACGCAGTAAGCAAGCCTGGGGGTTCATCCAAGCTCCACGTGCGGCATCACGCTCCACACGCTGGTGGCTTGCGCCGGCAACGCATCGGTCGTGCGCGTCTCCAGCCACAGGCGTCGCAGCAAGTTTTGCGCCACCTGCAGCCGGTAGCCGGCGCTGGCGCGCATGTCGCTGAGCGGCTGGAAGTCCTGCGCCAGCGCCTGCTGCGCGGCCTCGACGCTGGCCTCGCTCCATGGCTGGCCGACCAGTGCGGCCTCGGCCTGCGCGGCGCGCCTGACCACCGCCGCCATGCCGCCGAAGGCCAGCCGCACCGCCTTGACGATGTCGCCGTCGAGCTCGATGGCGAACCCGGCGCACAGCGCCGAGATGTCGCAGTCGAAGCGCTTGCTGATCTTGTAGGCGCGCACTTGGCGCTGCATCGCTGCCAGCGGCACGGCCAGCCCCTGGACGAACTCGCCCGGCTCCAGCCGGTTCTTCATGTAGTCGAGATAGAACTCCGACAGGGGCAGACGCCGCACACGCTCGCCACGGCGCAGTTCGACCTGCGCATCGAGCGCCATCAGCACCGGCGGCGAGTCGCCGATGGGCGAGCCGTTGGCGACGTTGCCGCCCATGGTGCCGGCGTTTCGGATCGGCGGCGAGGCAAAGCGCAGCCACACGTCGGTCAGGCTCGGCACACGCGCCACCAGCGCGGTATAGGCCGCTTCGAGCGACGCGCCGGCGCCGATGTAGAGTTCCCGGCCCGCTTCGCCGTCGCGTTCCTCGATGCGCCTCATCTCGACCAC
>JAQGLP010000164.1 GCA_028292835.1 Variovorax sp. | reverse complement strand
ATGGTGATGCGCTACGGCATGACCGAGTCGCTCGGGCCCATGGTGTACGCCGAGAACGAGGGCGAAGTGTTCCTGGGCCGCTCGGTCACCAAGACCACCAACATGAGCGAGTCAACCATGCAGAAGGTCGACGCCGAGGTGCGCCGCATCATCGACGACCAGTACGCGCTGGCGCGCCGCCTGATCGAGGAAAACAGCGACAAGATGCACACCATGGCCAAGGCCCTGCTCGAATGGGAAACCATCGACAGCGAGCAACTCGACGACATCATGGCGGGTCGCGAGCCGCGTCCGCCCAAGGACTGGACGCCGCGCATCCCGCCCTCGGGTACCGGCGGTGGCAATGGCGGCGCACCGGCGGTCAAGCCCGATCCGGCGCCTACCGTGGCCTGAATGACGACGCGATTGATTCGATGCCGATCAACGGGGCCGCTGGCCCCGTTTTTTCTTGAGGGCGGGGCGTGGTGATCTGGCAGGCCGGGCGCTTCCGCATCGACTTCTCGCGACCGCGCGTGATGGGCATCGTCAATGCCACGCCCGACTCGTTTTCGGACGGTGGCGCGCATGCGTCGCTCGACGCCGCCATGCGGCATTGCGAACGCTTGGTGGGCGAGGGTGCGGACATCCTCGACATCGGCGGCGAATCGACCCGGCCGGGCAGTCCGCCCGTGCCGCTTGCCATCGAATTGGGTCGCGTGCTGCCGGCGGTGCGCGTTGCCGTGGCGCTCGGTGTGCCGGTCTCGGTCGATACCTACAAGTCCGAGGTGATGCGCGCCGCGCTCGACCTGGGCGCTGACATCGTCAACGACGTTTGGGCGCTGCGCCGTCCGGGCGCGCGCGAGGCGGTGGCCGCGCACCCGTCGTGCGGCGTGTGCCTGATGCACATGCACCGCGATCCGCAGACCATGCAGGCGGTGCCGATGGAAGGCGATGCGGTGCCGCAGGTGCTCTCATTCTGGGAGCAGCAAATGCAGTCGCTGCAGGCGCTGGGTGTCGATTCGACGCGCATCGCACTCGATCCGGGCATTGGCTTCGGCAAGAGCGTGGCGCAGAATTTCGCGCTGCTGGCGCGCCAGCGCGAACTGGGCACGGCAGGCCGGCCGCTCTTGGTCGGCTGGTCGCGCAAGTCCTCGCTGGGCGCCGCCAGCGGCATCGCGGCGGCGGGCGAGCGCATGGTGCCGAGCGTGGCCGCCGCCGTGCTGGCGGTGGAGCGCGGCGCGCACATCGTGCGCGTCCACGACGTGCGCGACACTGTTGCCGCGCTGGCCGTCTGGCGCGCCATGAAATCAGAAGAAACCGAATTCCCTTCAGGAGGAGCCTCCCCATGACACGCAAATACTTTGGCACCGACGGCATCCGCGGCACGGTCGGCCAGGCGCCGATCACGCCCGACTTCGTGCTGCGGCTCGCCCACGCCGTCGGCCGCGTGCTGCGCCGCACGCAGGCGCGCCCCACAGTGCTGATCGGCAAGGACACCCGCATCTCGGGCTACATGCTCGAATCGGCGCTCGAATCCGGTTTCAACTCGGCCGGCGTCAATGTCGTGCTGCTCGGCCCGCTGCCCACGCCCGGCGTCGCCTACCTCACGCGCGCGCAACGCGCCAGCCTGGGCGTGGTGATCAGCGCCAGCCACAATCCCTACCCCGACAACGGCATCAAGTTCTTCAGCGCGCAGGGCACCAAGCTCGGCGACGAGTGGGAAAGCGCGGTCGAGGCGGCGCTGGAGGAGGCGCCGGTCTGGGCCGACTCGGCCAGCCTCGGCAAGGCGCGCCGGCTGGACGACGCGCAGGGGCGCTACATCGAGTTCTGCAAGAGCACCTTCGCCAACGACCTGACGCTGCGCGGCCTCAAGCTGGTGGTCGATGCGGCGCACGGCGCGGCCTACCAGGTCGCGCCGGCCGTGTTTCACGAACTCGGCGCCGACGTGATTGCCATCGGCTGCGCGCCCGACGGCCTCAATATCAACAAGGGTTTCGGCGCCACCCATCCGCAGGCGCTGATCGAGGCCGTCAAGGCGCACGGCGCCGACTATGGCATCGCGCTCGACGGCGACGCCGACCGGCTGCAGCTGGTCGATGCGAACGGGCGTCTGTTCAACGGCGACGAACTGCTCTACCTGATGGCGGCCGAGCGCATCGGGCGCGGCGAGCGGCCGGTCGGCGTCGTCGGCACGCTCATGACCAACAAGGCGGTCGAGCTGGCGCTGCGCCAGGCCGGCATCGAGTTCGTGCGTGCCCGGGTCGGCGACCGCTACGTGCTGGAGGAGCTGGAAAAGCGCGGCTGGCTGCTCGGCGGCGAGGGCTCGGGCCACCTGCTGGCGCTCGACCGCCACACCACCGGCGACGGCCTGGTCAGCGCCCTGCAGGTGCTCCAGGCTTGCGTGCGCGGCGGGCGGACCGTGGCCGAGCTGCTGGGCGGCGTGTCGCTGTTTCCGCAGACGTTGCTCAACGTGCGGCTGGCCCCGAGCCAGGACTGGAAGGCCAGCCGCGCGCTGGCCGAGGAAACCCGGCGCGTCGAGGCCGAACTGGGCGACAACGGGCGCGTGCTGATCCGCGCCAGCGGTACCGAGCCGCTGCTGCGCGTGATGGTCGAGGCGCGCGACGCGCAGCAGGCCGACGCGTGCGCCCGGCGGCTGGTGGCCGCGGTGCAGGTGGCCGAGCATCCTGCCGCGGCGCTGGTGTCGGCGTAAACGCGAAATCCAGATGAAAAACGCCGACCGTGCTTGTGGCGCGGGCGGCGGCAGCTATCGAAAAGA
>JAQGLP010000091.1 GCA_028292835.1 Variovorax sp. | reverse complement strand
GACCGTGTTCGAGAACAGCGAGTTGCCGCCGAGGAGCGCCGGGTACCACTTCATCGACTGCAGGCCGGCGGCCGTGAGCAGCATGCCCTGCACGGGTGAATTCCAGAGCACGACGGCGTCGGCGCCGGCCGCGCGCAGCTTGTTGAGGTAGACCTTAAGATCGGTCGCGGTGGGCGGATAGACCTCGACGCCGACCGGATCGAGGCCGCGCTTCTTCAGAGCACGCGTCGTCGCCGCGCCGCCCGATTCGCCCAGCCCGCTGTTCTCCTGCAGGATGCCGACCTTCTTCAGCTTCAGCTTCTCGGCGATCAGGCGCGCAATGGCTTCGCCCTGGTGGCCGGTGTTGTAGGTGAACTGGTAGTGGTAGGGGTACTTGACGCCATCGGCCAGTTCCTCGGCCCAGCCGCCCCCTGCGTGGATGATCTTCGATGCGGTGGTCGTCGTCACCGCCGCGATCGTGTGGGAACTGCCGACCGGGCCGAGCAGGGCCTGCGCGCCGCCGTCGATCAGCTTGCGCATCACGGCCGGTTCCTTGGCGGGAGAACTCTCGTCGTCGGCTTCGATGATCTCGACCTGCCGGCCCAGGATGCCGCCGGACGCGTTGATCTCCTCGACGGCGATCTTGACCGAGACGTACAGCGGGGCGAAGGAGGATGCGACCAGACCGGTCATCGCGCGCGCCGAGCCGATCTTGATCGTGTCGCCTTTCTGCGCGAAGACGCTTTGCGCGCCGGCGAGCAATGAGCCGCCCAGCAGGGCCGGGCCGGCGGCGAGCAGGGACCGGCGCGAGAGACCGTTGTCGGATTGGCTGATGCGCGAGGAAGGCGTCGAGGGCCTCATGAGGGGACTCCAGTTGAAGAGGACGACGTCGTGCCGCTCAGTAGGTGGCACGGCCGCCGGAAAGGTCGAAGGTGAAGCCGGTCGTGAACGAGCACTCGTCCGAGGCCAGCCATGCGGCCATCGCGGCCGCCTCGTCGGCGCGGCCCATGCGGCGCATCGGGATCTTGTCGATCACCGCCTGCATCGCGGCGGGCGCGTTGGCCATCGTGGCCATGGCCAGGGGTGTTTCGAAGAGCGTCGGGGCGATCGCGTTGACCGTCACGCCGCTGGTGGCGAGTTCTTTTCCCAGACTCTTCGTGAAGGCGATGACGCCGCCTTTCGCCGCCGAGTAGGCGCTTTGGAAGGGGTTGCCGTCCTTTCCCGCCATCGACGAGACATTGATGATCCGGCCCCAGCCGCGCTGGATCATTCCGGGGCCGAACGCGCGACAGCAATAGAAGACGCCATGGAGGTTGATGGCGATATTCTGGTGCCAGGCGTCGAGCGACATCTCGACCATCGGGCAGACTTCAAGCGCGACGCCAGCGTTGTTGAAGAGGATGTCGACATGGCCCAGGGCGGCCTGGGCCTGGCGCGCTGCCTTTTCCACGGCGGCGTGGTCCGATACATCGACGGCACGCCAGGTGACCGGCCCGATGTCGGCAAGCGACTTCGCCGCCGACTCGAGCTTCTCCGCGTCGCGGCCCCACAGCTCCACGCGCGCGCCCGAGGCGAGAAAGCGCTTCGCGCTGGCAAATCCGATACCGCTGCCGCCGCCGGTCACGACGGCGCTATGACCGGCCAGGTCGATCGAGTTCATGGCTTTGTCTCCGTGTCCGGGGTTGAGGAAGATTCGATTGACGCTTCTAGTATGGTTGCGTATCGTACGCAAGTGCATTACAAACGCGAGACATCTTTCATACGTGATTTCCCTTGGTGCGGCGACCGCATCGGCATCGTCGGACCGGGTCTGATGGGGCTGGGCCTGTGTCATTCGGCGGCGGCGGTGGGTCTTCATGTGACGCTGGTCGGCCGCGACGAGGCATCCGGTCGGCGCGGCCTGGACCGCCTGGGCGTCGACCTGCAAAAGCGTGTCTCCCGCGGGCGCATGGGCGCAGCGGAGCGCGAGGCCCTCCTCACGGCGGTCTCGGCCGCGCCCGACGACAGCGCGCTTGCGGGGTGCGGCCTCGTCATCGAGGCTGTGGCGGAGGACCGCGACATCAAGGCGACGGTGCTGCGACGCATCGAGGCAGTGGCCCCGCCCGAAGCCATCATCGCGACCAACACCTCGGGTCTGCCCGTCACCGGTCTGGCTGCGGCGCTGGCGCGGCCGGGCCGCTTCATCGGGCTGCATTTCTTCTCGCCGGTCGATCGCATGGCGCTGGTCGAGGTCGTGGTCGGGCGGGACACCGCTGCGGCCACGACGGAGGCTGCCCTGGCTTGGGTCCGATGTCTGGGCAAGCAGCCGATCGTCGTGCGCGACAGCCCCGGCTTCTTCACCTCCCGCGTCTTCACCGCCTATCTCGACGAGGCGATGGTGATGCTCGCCGAAGGCATGGCGCCGGAGCGGATCGAGGCCGCGGCGACGGCCGCCGGCCTGGCGGTGGGGCCGCTGGCCATGCTGGACGAAACCGGCATCGTGCTGAACTGGCAGCAGGCGCGCCAGGCGAAGGCCGATGGGCTGGACGATCGCGTCTGCCGCGCGCTGGCTTGGCCCGTGCTCGACCGCATGGTGTCGTCGCTCGGCCGGCGCGGACGGCGCGAGGGCAGCGGCTTCTATGACTATCCCGAAGCCGGCCCCAAGCGGCTTTGGGCCGGGTTGGCCAACGTGTATCCGCCGCTCGCGGCCCAGCCGGCTCTTGAAGCGGTCGAACGCCGGCTCATGCATGCGCAGGCCCTAGAGGCCGCGCGGTGCCTGGAGGAGGGTGTGGTGGCCAGTGTCGCGGACGCCAACACCGGCTCGGTGCTGGGCCTGGGCTTTCCGGCTGCCGCGGGCGGCGTGCTCGGGCAGGTCGAGCGGCGGGGCCTGACCGCCTTCGTGGCGGAATGCGATGCCCTGGCCGACGCCCACGGTGAGCGCTTCCGGCCTTCGCCATGGCTGCGCGAACGCGCCTCCAAAGGCACTGGCTTCACGTCGCAGGCTTGACGCAGGTGGCGCTTGCCGCTGCTGCTAAGGGGAATCCCGGGTTGGCAATTTATCGTACGGTAGTGTACTGTACGTTTGCGTGGTGACTGTCACAGGCTCCTGTGCGCTTCGACCATCGACTCCGCAACCAGCAAGGACCGATCATGCAGGGAACACAACTGCTCAAGAGGGCAGTGCAATGCAGCGCGCATCGCGTAGCCACCATCACCGGCGCGCGACGGCGCACCTGGAAGGAAGTGGGCGAACGGGTGCCACGCATGGCTGCGGCACTGCGCTCGCTGGGCGTGCGCGACGGCGCGTTCGTCGCCATCCTGGCGATGAATTCCGATCGCTACCTTGAGCTGTTCTTCGCGGTGCCCTGGGCTGGCGGCGCCCTGGCGCCACTGAACATCCGCTGGTCGGTGGCCGAGAACGCCTACGCGCTCACGGATTCCAAGGCCGCCATCCTGTTCGTCGACGACAGTTTCCTGGACCAGGCCGAGCAGCTTCGCGTCGAGATGCCCGGCGTCAAGACGATGATCTACATGGGCGACGGCGCCACGCCGCCCGGCATGCTGTCGTATGAAGCGCTGGTCGCGCAGTACGCCCCCATGCCGGACGCTAACCGCTCGGACGACGACCTCTACGTCATCTTCTACACCGGCGGCACGACCGCGCATCCGAAGGGGGTGGCGATGTCGCACAAGGGCGTCTACATGGCGACCTGCTGCTATCTCGCGCTGCTGCCGAGCGTCGAGGACCTGACCTTTCTCTACGTCGCCGGCTACTTCCACTTCGCGGGCGCCAGCGCGCTCTGGTACATCACGATGGCCGGCGGAACGCACGCGATCCTGCCCAAGTTCGACGCCTTGCCCGTGATGAAGGCGATCGGCGAATACCGCGTGACCAATGCCGTGCTGGTGCCGACGATGGTCAACATGCTGCTGAGCCATCCCGACTTCGACCAGTACGACCTCACGAGCCTGAAGACCTGCATCTACGGCGGGTCTCCGATGCCGGAGGGCCTGATGCTGCGCGCGATGGAAAAGGTGCCGACCTGGGGCTTCTATCAGATCTACGGCATGACCGAGACCGGCGGCTTCGCGACGATGCTGCGCTGGCGCGACCACATCGTCTCGGGCGAGAAGGTGTCGCGCTTGCGCTCGGCGGGCCAGGCCGGCTTCGGCAACGAGATTCGCGTGATGCTGCCCGACGGCACCGACGCGGCCGTCGGGCAGATCGGCGAGATCATCGTGCGCAGCGACTTCCTGATGGTCGGCTACCTCAACAACCCCGAAGCGACACGCGCGGCCCTGCGGGACGGCTGGATGCACACCGGCGACGCTGGCTACCTCGACGACGACGGCTTCCTCTATGTGGCCGACCGCGTGAAGGACATGATCGTCACCGGCGGCGAGAACGTCTACTCGATCGAGCCCGAGCGCGCGCTCTTCCTGCATCCCGCGGTGCGCGAAGCCGCTGTGATCGGCATCCCCAGCGAACAGTGGGGCGAGGCTGTGCATGCGGTGGTCGTGCTCAAGGACGGCGCGAGGGCGACGGCCGAGGAACTGATCGCACACTGCCGCACGCTGATCGGCGGCTACAAGTGCCCGCGCAGCATCGAGTTCCGCGCGGAGCCGCTGCCCGTGACGCCGGTGGGCAAGGTACGCAAGAACGTGCTGCGCGACCCTTACTGGGCTGGGCACGAGCGCAAGATCTGAGCGGCCGCGAGCATGACATCCGCGAAAGCCGCCATTGAATCATCTAGTACGCTAGTGTACTATGTGGATTCCTGCAGCCGGCCGCACCGGCTGTTCCATGACACCCCACACGAGACAACCCCATGGTTCTGACCGACGACCAGAGAGCCCTGCAGGAATCCGCGCGCCGTTTTGCCCGCGAACGCTTGCTGCCCGACTACCAGAAGCGCGAAAAGCTCGGCGTGCTCGACCGCGACCTGCTTGCCGAGATGGGCCGGCTCGGCCTGATCGGCGTCGATTTGCCCGAGCGCCTGGGGGGCTTGGGGGCCGATGCGGTGACGACGGGCCTCATTGCGGAGGAACTGGCCTACGGCGATTTCAACATCAGCGCGGTTCCAGTGGGCGTATCGCTCAACGCCGCCATCCTGATCCGCCACGCGCAACCCGAGGTGGTGGAGGAATGGGTACCGCGCATGATCCGCGGCGAGGCGGTGGTTGCGATCTGCCTCACCGAGCCGCGCGGCGGCTCCGACGCCAGCAACCTGCAGATGCGCGCACGGCGCGACGGCGACCACTACATCGTCAACGGCGAGAAGACCTCGATCACCTTTGCCGATCGGGCCGACGCCTACCTGATCTTCGCCCGCACCGGCCGCCCGGAAGACGGCGCGAAGGGCGTGTCCGCGTTCTTCATCCCGGCCGAATCGCCGGGCATCCAGCGCACGCATTTCGACGACGTCGGCAGCGCCATCATCGGGCGCGGCTCGGTGTTCTTCGACGACGTGAAGGTGCCGGTCAGCCACCGCCTCGGTGACGAAGGCAAGGGCTTCACGCAGGTGATGCAGGGCTTCGACTACAGCCGCGCGCTGATCGCCTTGCAGTGCTGCGGCGCCGCGCAGGCCTCGCTCGACGAAGCCTGGGCCTATGCGAAGGAGCGCGAGGCCTTCGGACGGCCGATCGGGCAGTTCCAGGGCGTGAGCTTTCCGCTGGCCGAGGGCGAATCGCACATCGCCGCGGTTCGCCAGCTGTCCTATCACGCGCTGGCGCTGCGCGACGCCGACCTGCCTCACACGACGGAGGCGGCGATGGTCAAGTGGATGGGCCCGAAGACCGCGTTCGACGTGATCCACCAGTGCCTGCTGACCTTCGGCCACTACGGCTGGTCCAAGGACCTGCCGCACCAGCAGCGCATGCGCGACGTGATGGGCCTGGAGATCGGCGACGGCACCGCCGGCATCATGAAGCTGGTGATCGCACGCCAGCGCATCGGCCGCGTCGCGGTGCAGTACCTGTAGGAAGCGCATGCCTTACCAATCCGTTTTCCGTCCCGGCCTGTTCGAGGGCCGGACGATCATCGTCACCGGCGGCGGCAGCGGCATTGGCCGCTGCACCGCGCACGAACTGGCCTCACTCGGCGCGCACGTCGCGCTGGTCGGCCGGACCGCCGAGAAGCTCGAGCGGGTGCGTAGGGAAATCGCCGAGGACGGTGGCAGCGCGAGCGCGCATCCATGCGACATCCGCGACGAGAGCGCCGTCGGCGAGACCATCGATGCCGTGCTGCAGGCCCGTGGGCGGCTCGACGGGCTCGTCAACAACGCGGGCGGCCAATACCGCACGCCGATGAAGACGATCTCGACCAAGGGCTTCGAGGCGGTCGTGCGCAACAACCTGACCGGCGGCTTCATCTTCATGCGCGAGGCCTACAACCGCTGGATGGAGCACCACGGCGGCGCCATCGTCAACATCATCGCCGACATCTGGCACGGATGGCCCGACTTCGCCCACTCGGGCGCGGCGCGCGGGGGCATGCTCACGC
Organism: Variovorax sp.; assembly: GCA_028292835.1. GTDB lineage: Bacteria > Pseudomonadota > Gammaproteobacteria > Burkholderiales > Burkholderiaceae_C > Variovorax. The sequence continues at coordinate 6,187 of JAQGLP010000091.1, read as the reverse complement.
TCAGCGAGACGGCGGCCTGCGAATGGGCGGCGTCGGGCGTGCGCGTGAACACGGTGGCACCGGGCGGTATCGCTTCCAGCGGCTTCGACACCTACGCGCCCGAAGCCAAGGCCAAAATCCTGGAATTCCCGCCCACTGTGCCGCTGCAGCGCTTCGGGACCGAGGCGGAGGTGGCGGCGGCGATCGTCTACCTGCTGTCGCCGGCCGCGGCCTACATCACCGGCAGCTGCATCCGCGTCGATGGCGGAACGCCCAATGCACGCGGGACCTGGAAGCAGGTGCCCCACCACAACAGCGTGCCGTTCGAGGGCTTTCATCGCGCCACCTTGCCCGAGCTGCTGAAACAGGCACGCTGACGCCATGAAGCTGGTGCTTGTCCGCCATGGGCGTCCCGACGAGGAAGACCTCGAGCGCCCGCACGATCCTCCGCTGCGCGCGGACGGGCGGGCGCAGGCCGAGGCGGTAGCGGACCGGCTCGTGCACGAGGGCATCACGCGCATCGTCAGCAGCCCGATGGCGCGCGCGGTGCAGACCGCGCAGCCGCTGGCCGACCGGCTGGGACTGCCCATCCACCTGATGGAAGGCTGGGCCGAAGCCGATCGCCACGTCGCACGCTACCGCTCGACCGAGACGCTGCGCGCCCTCGGCAGCGTCGAATGGGAGCGTTTCCTTGCCGACCCCATCGCCTACTTCGGCGGCGACGCGGTGGAGTTCCAGGGCGAGGTTTTGGGCGCGTTGGCCGCGACCATCGGCGCCAGCGAGAAAGATGCGCATTTCGCGGTGTTCACCCACGGGCTCCCGATCAACGTGGTGCTCTCGTACGCGCTCGGCCTCGACCGCATCACCCACTTCGCCCCGGGCTACGCGTCGATGACGCGGCTGCGCGCGTTGCATGCCGGCGCCATCGGCGTGTCCAGCGTGAACGAGCGTGGCCACCTGCCGCCCCGGCCGCCTCGTGCGATTTCCCCTCATTCCGACTGATCCGCATGCAAACGCTCATAGACGATGCCGCGCTGGCACCGAAGATCGCCGCCTACCTCGCCACGCAGCTCGGCCATCCGGTGCGGGTCGGCACGGTGCGCCGCTTTCCCGTCGGCTTCTCGTGGCTGACCTACGCCGTGCCCGTCACCGGCATCGACGGCGACGACGCCACGCAGGAGCTCATCCTGCGCCTGGGCCCCGACTACGGCCTGTTCGCCCCCTACAGCGCCAAGCCGCAGGTGCTCTCGATGCAGTCGCTCGAAGGCAGCGCCGTGCCCGTGCCGCGTGCGTACTGGAGCAGCGACGACCCTGCGATTCTCGGCGCCCCGTTCATGTTCTGCGAGAAGGTCTCGGGCGATGCAGTCGTGCCCTGGGTGTCCGCCAACGAGCCCGGGCTCGAAGAGGGCTACCGCAAGCGGCTGGCCGAGCAGTTCATCGATTCGCTCGCCGCGCTGCATCGCATTCCCTGGCAGGAGAAGCCGGTGGCCGAAATGGCGCACGGTATCACCACCGGCAATGCCGCGCGGCTCAACGTCGAGTACTGGGAGCAGCAGATCGCGCGCTGGGCGATGCGCCCGTACCCGATGGCGGAATGGGGCCTGCGCTGGCTCAAGGCGCATTGCCCGACCGCGCCGCGCGTGTCGATCGTCCATGGCGACTACCGCACCGGCAACTTCCTCGAGCACGATGGGCGCATCACCGCCATCCTCGACTGGGAACTCGTGCACCTGGGCGACCCGCACGAAGACCTGGGATGGGCCAGCCTGCCGATGTACATGGGCGGCAGCAGGCTGATCTGCAGGCTCGCGGAGCCCGAATGGTTCTATGCGCGCTACGCCGAGAAGGCCGGATTCGTGGTCTCGATGGAGTCAGTGCGCTACTACCAAGCGCTCTCGCTGCTCAAGCTCGCGGCGACGCACATGGCGGCGGCGCGCTGCTTTGAGGAAGGGCGCTTCAACGACATGCGCATGCCGGCGATGGGGAGCCAGATCGCCACCTGCCTGCGCCAGATGGAAAGACGATCGAGGCCAAGAAATGAACCTGACCCCACGCTCACTCTGTTCGCTGCCCAGAGCCTGGCGGGAGACCCCATGAACAACTCCTTCGCCCGCCTGATCGATGGCATGAACGCCACCCTGCGCAAGGAAGTGCTGACGCGGCTGGACGACGAATTCGCCCGCGGCCAGGTGTTCGGCGTCATCAACCTGCTCAACACCTTCAAGGTGCGCGCCGACTGGTCGGCGGGCTTCCTGCTACAGCAGATCGTTGCGCAGCGCACCGCGCTCGGCGGCGTCGCCGCACTGGTGCAGGGCCGGGCCGAGGCGCGGTCGCTGCCGGCACTGCCGGACGGCGGTGCGCCGCAGTCGGTGCCCATCGCCGAACTGCTGACGCTGCGCGACGACGGCAACCGCGCCATCGGCGAACTGCTCGGCTGGCTCGACGCCGAGCGCGGGCGGCTGGCGCCCGAAATCGCGGACGAGGTCGAGCAATTGCTGCGCACCGCGATGCGCGCGGAGCTGGGCATCGAGCTGCAGAACGCCCCACGGCCGCTTTTCGCGGAAATGTCGAGCGGCTCGGAAGACTGAAGAGCCTGCGTTCACCGGCCCCCAAAGACGAACCCCTTTCAAGGAGACAAACCATGATCCGCCTTTCCCGAAGACTCGTTGCGCTCGCTGCCGCTGCCGGCGCGCTGGTGCTGGCCCTGCCGCCGGTGGCGCACGCGCAGGCGCAGGGCCCGATCAAGATCGGCGTGCTGACGATCGACAGCGGGCCGTTCGCCACCTACGCGAGCCTGGTCGAGGATTCGGCGCGCACCAGCGTCGACATCCTCAATGCCGAGGGCGGCGTGCTGGGCCGCAAGTTCGAGGTTGTCGTGCAGTCGCACGCCGGCACACCGGCAAGCGCCATCGCCGCGGCCAACAAGCTGGTGCAGCAGGGGGGCGCCAGCTTCCTGACGGGCCAGACGCCCACGTCGCACTCGCTTGCGATCGCCCCGCGCCTGGCGGCGCTGAACGCACTGATGATCGACGTCTATTCCCAGGGCGACGACCTGATGACGAAGAGCTGCCAGCCGAACTTCTTCCGCGTCACGACGCCCGACAGCGTGTACGCCGCGATGCTGCGCGATTTCGTAAAGAAATCGGGCGCCAAGACCTGGAACGTGATTTCGCCGGACTACGCGGTCGGCCACTCCTTCGCGACCAAGTTCGCGGAGATGGTCCAGGAGCAGGGCGGCACGGTCCAGCAGAACCTGTTCGCGCCGCAGGGAACGACCGACTTCGGCAGCTACATTACGCAGCTCTCCAAGCCGGCCGACGCGCTGATGGTCACGCTCTACATGTCAGACGGCAACTCGTTCGCCAAGCAGCAAAAGCAGTTCGGCCTGTTCGACAAGTACAAGACGGTGTTGGGCAACGGCTTCGCGACCGAGTTCCAGCTCTCGGCGCAGGGCGACGCGGTGCTGGGCGTGCTCAACGGGCTGAGCTACCACAACACCATGCCCGGCGAGCGCAACGCCGCCTTCGTCAAGGCCTACGAGGCGCGCAACAAGCGCAAGCCGATCTACACCGACGCCGACATGATGGTCGCGATGGAAATGCTGCGCGCGGCCATTATCAAGGCCAACAGCACCGACGTGGCTGCGGTGCGCGGTGCACTGGCCGGGCTCAAGGCGCCTACGGTCTACGGCGTGGTCGAGATGCGCGCCGCGGACCACCACCTGATCCGCCAACACGGCGTGGCACAGGTGGTGAAGACGGCCGACGGCAAGGCGACGACCTTCGCGATGCGCTCGATCGAGCCGGGGACGGCGCTGTTTCCGCCGCCGAGCCCCGAATGCAAGACCCAGTGACGGCGGCGCATCGGAACTTCATGGACTGCAAGACCATCCGGGTCGTTCGCAGCGGCGAGGGCTTTGCCACCCTCGTTCTCAACCGGCCCGACAAGCTCAACACGCTCTCGAACGAGTTGCGCCGCGAGTTCGTCGCCGCGGTGGCCTCGCTCCAGGCCGACCCCGCGGTGCGCGTGCTGGTGCTCACCGGCGCGGGCCGCGCCTTCTCGGCCGGCATGGACCTCGACGAATGGGGCGCCACCGACGAACTCGCCGCCGGCGCCTACGACAACGATCCGGTGCGCGCGATTCGTGCCTTCTCCGGCCCCGTGATCGGCGCCATCAACGGACTCGCGATGACCGGTGGCCTCGAGATCGCGCTCTCGTGCGACCTGCTGGTTGCCTCGACGCAGGCACGTTTCGCCGACACGCATGCGCACGTGGGCCTGCTGCCGGGGTGGGGAGGATCGGTCCGCATGGCGCGGGCGATCGGCCTGAACCGCGCCAAGGAACTCGCATTGACAGGCCGCTATCTCGGCGCCGACGAGGCGCTGGCCTGGGGGCTCGTCAACCATGTGGTCGCGCCCGAGGCCCTCATGGCCAAGGCCGAAGAGATCGCTGGCCAGATGGCGGCGGCCGTGCCGGAAACGCTGACGGCCTACAAGCGCCTGCTCGACGACGGCGCAAGCCTGCCCATGGACGAAGCCCTGGCACTCGAACGACGGCTTTCGATCGAGAACAACGCCGGGGCGGACCGCGAAGCCATCAACGCCCGCGTCGCCGCGATGGTGGCGCGCCGCAAGAAGCCGAAGTAGGGCGCAGGCGCCCGGCGCGGTGTCAGATGGGCGGATGCGCCTGCACGCCTTCGTACATCGCATAGCCCTTGCCGACGCCGTATTCGATGATCCCGTAGCCGATCTCTTCGCCGTCGCGCACCTCGATCACCTGGTCGGCCAGCGTGCGCACGCGCCGGCGCGTTTCGGGATCGGCCAGGTCCCACACGTCGTGCTCGAAATAGAGCTTGCCGCGGTCGTCGCCATGGAACCAGCCGTCGAGGCCGCCATAGAGGCCACCCTTCAGGAAATACTTCGTCGGCAGCACGCGGACCGACACCGGCCGCTCGCTGCCATCGGCGAACTTGAGCTGGAATTCCATCGACGCCATCGACTGGCCATGCGGGTCGTCAAGCCAGCGCGCATCGTGGCGCACGTCCACCAGCTGATTGCGACCCGAGATCCTGGTCCCGGCGCTGAACACCTCTTCACCCGACAGGTAGATTTTCTCGCCCGGGGCACGCTCCTTGAAGAAGATGTGCAGGCCGCGGTTCGCGAACTGCGCGGTGGTCCAGCAGTAAAAGAAGGGCGGATAAAAGGTCAGAGGTGGCGCCGTCTCGTCGGTGCGCATCTCGGCGCGCACACCCCATGAATGGTCGCGCTGGCCCATCCAGTGTTCGCTGTCGACGTCGACACGCTGTCCGTCGAACTCGAGCCATCCGCTGTAGCGTCCCAGTTGCTGGGCGCGCGCCATGTTCTCGGTGACGCGCCCGTCGCGGCGCCGCAGGTGCGCCTTTTCCTCGTGCGCGTTCAGGCTGGCCACGAACTCGATGTCGAAGCGGATGCCCGAGTCGTTGGCGCCGAGCGTCAAACGGTGGCGGCGCAGGCCTTCGATGACCTGGATCGACAAGGGACCCACGCTCGTGGTGAGCGGGTCGGGGCGCAGCCGCCGCGATGCGCGGAAATTCCACTGCCTGCCCGGCACCGCGACGCCCGCGAACGCGTCCATGACATTGCGGTTCGGGTGATAGCCCAGGCCGATGTCGAAGATCAGGTCGCCGGCAGGGGTCGGATGCCCGGTGTACCAGAGGCGCTCCATCCAGGCCGGATCGCTGTTGTCGATCTGGTCGAACGTGGTCGGCAACTGGTGGCCAATGAGGTCGTCTTGAGGGGTCAGCATGTTGCGAAATTCTAATACGGTAGCGTATAGTCCGCTATAGCACGATAACCGGGTTTCCCCGCAGGCCAGCAAGAAATCCGGCGAGCAACATCTGGCATCAGGAGACAACAGCCCATGAAATCAACCGATTCCATCCGTGTCGAACTGCAGGACGGATTGGCCATTCTCTCGCTTGCCCAGCCGGCGCGCGGCAACCCCTTTGACGGCGGCTTCGCGCGTGATTTCAAGCAGGTCGCCTCCGATCTGCTGAACTGCAGCGGGCTGCGTGCCGTGCTGCTGCGCGCCGACGGTGCCAACTTCAGCTTCGGCGGCGATCTCAAGGTGTTCTACCCGGCACGCGACCGCCTGGCGCCGCTGGTGCGAGAGTGGACCGGCGACCTGCACATGGGGTTGCAACGCTTCTGGCGGCTTCCGGTCCCTGTC